>CAZDJH010000457.1:0-3499 GCA_964505645.1 uncultured archaeon
ATACACAGCCCTAAGATATGCCCACCGGCCAACGCTTAGCGGACTCGTAGGAATTCCCGTCCTTTAGGGCGGGGAGACTTCAATTTGCAATTCATAAATTAAGGGGACGAACTCGATTTTTTTAGAAAGAACTTAAAAAAATTTTAATGAGAATAAATATTTTTTATTTTAATTAATCAATAAATTTGCTATTATGGAATCTCTAAAAAAGGACTTCGATGTAATTGTAATTGGTGCAGGTACTGGAGGCACAACAGCTGCTCGATTTGCGGCGAAAAACGGTTTAAATGTGTGTTTAATTGAGAGAAAATCAAGAACTCTAAAACCAGCAAAAATCTGCGGAGACGCAGTGGGAAAAGAGATTTTTGATATTTTGGATATAACCCCCCCACGAGGAGAAGAATTATCATGCCATATCAAGGGGGCAAGATTATATACTCCCAATCGAGAAAAATCTCTTACGATGATAGACCCCAAACAGACCGGTTATGTCATTAATCGATTGAAATTCGGACAGAGATTACTGAAAGAAGCATTAGATGCGGGAGTTAATCAGTTCTTAGATAAAACAACTGCCTTAGATCTACTCTATGATAACGGGAAGGTTTCTGGCGTCAAAGTTAAATTAGAAAACGGAGAAAAGATAGATCTCTATTCAAAGATCGTAATAGATGCCAGTGGGCTCTATTCCCCGTTAAGGAAGAAAATAAAGAGTGATATAATTGAGAATGACTTTGCGAAGGAGGATGCGATTTTATGCTTTAGGGAGATAGTAAGTTTTCCCACACAGGCTCAAAAAGTAAAGGATTTACAATATATTACGATTATTCTCGACCAAGAAAAAGCACCTGGAGGATACATTTGGTATTTTCCTAAAAATGAATACGCTTTAAATATTGGATTAGGAGTGTATATGGACTATGGAGGAAAGGTTAAGGACCTTTATAGGAAAAATGTATTTAAAGAGTTCATTAAGACCGATAAGGTTGAGATCGAGTCTTCTGGCGGAGGTGTTGCGCCAGTGAGGCGTCCACTATGGTCGTGCGCAGACAATGGCATTATGTTTGTAGGAGATGCCGCATTTCAAGTAAATCCCCTACATGGAGGAGGAATTGATCCCTCGATGAGAGGGGGATATTATGCTGCTTTAACTGCCGTGGATGCAAAAGAAAAAGGGGATTATTCCTTAAATACCTTATGGGACTATAATGTTAAAATAATGAGGGGATTCGGATCAGAATTTGCCGCATTAGACCTATTACGGAGAGTATTACAGTCATTAAGTAATTCTGATTTAAATTTTGGATTAGAAAAGGAGATATTAACGGCATCCGAGATTTTAGAGATTGCAGAGTCAGGAGATTTCAGTCTATCTCTATGGGATATGGCATTTAAGGCCTTCAAGGGTATATCCCGACCTAATTTGCTATTAGATCTAAATTATTTGCGTATTCAAATGAATAAAATAATGAAATTATATAGGAACTTTCCTAAAGTCAAGAATGATGAAACGTTTAAAATCTGGAAGGGAAAAGTCGAAAAAGAGTATGAAAAAATAAACAAAATGATTGTTGACGACAAGCGAAAGAGTAAATAATTAAAATATAACAGGAAAAAGTAATTATTATTATGTCTAAAACTTCAAAAAATGGTTCTATTTACGCTTATTTAATTAATAAAATCAATTCTGAGGGAGCATTACATTTTTCTCTAATTGATCCTGATCCTCTCCAACAAACACCAAGGAAAGCGGCGCAGATGGTAAAATATTGTGAGAATGCAGGAAGTGATGCCATTTTAGTCGGCGGAAGCACAATAATAAACCAAGACTTTGTCTCAAAAACCATAAAAAAAATAAAAAAGATAGTAGATATCCCAGTTATTATTTTTCCAGGAGGTGTCTCAAATTTTTCGGTAAATGCAGATGCCATTTTATTCATGTCTTTATTGAATTCTAAAGATCCCTACTTCATTGTAGGGCAGCAAGCCTTAGCATCTTATCCGATAAAAATCTCAGGTCTCGAGTATATATCTATGGCATATCTCATTATAGAACCGGGGGCAACAGCTGGTTGGGTTGGTAATGCTAAGCTTTTACCGAGAAGGAAGCCAAAATTGACTGCGGCATATGCCTTGACTGCTGAAATGTATGGCTTTAAGATGGTGTACTTAGAGGCCGGATCCGGAGGAAATAGAATTCCCCCCTCTCATATATCATTAACCTCTCGAGTTATATCTATTCCGGTTATTGCAGGAGGGGGCGTGAAGACAAAAGCAGATGCAAGAACATTTGTGGAGGCAGGAGCAGATATTATTGTAATGGGAACATTTATAGAGGAAAATGTCCTAAAAGATGAAGGCGCAACCTTAAAACCAATTATCGATGAGATTAAAGCCGTTGGACAATCTCAGAATAAAAATTATAAAGTACAATAAAAATAGCTAAGGTCTATGAAACTAAAAGCCAGTATTGAGATTCTTCGTCCTATAAATGATTTAATGGGCTGTCTTACTATTATCATAGGAATTTTAAATACTAGGGCAAATATAAGCCCCTTCTTAATACTTTTAAATATTATTCTAGGTTCTCTGACTTATTTCTTAATTGCGGGCTCGGGAATGGTAATAAATGATATTTATGATATTGAAATAGACAAAATAAACCGACCGGAACGTCCAATACCTCGGGGCGATATTTCGCTTAATGAGGCAAAAATTTTATACATCCTCACATTAAGCGGAGGTATTATACTCTCCATTATCCATAGTTTCATTCTAAATTTATTTTTTATTAATGTTATTATTGCAGCGTTTTTCGGCTTAATTGGGTGGTTATATGCCGCGTACGGAAAGAGAAGTGGATTCTTAGGAAATATTATCGTAAGTATATCTTTTTCTATTGGTTTGATCTACGGTGCAATCTTAAACGGAATTAATATTCCTTGGTACATATACTTCTTTTTTTTTACGAGCTTTTCTCTATTAATGGCCAGAGAAATTATAAAAGGATGCGAAGATATCAAGGGAGATAAGAAAGAAGGGGTTCGAACATTAGCAATTATACTCGGAATTGAGAAGGCAACCTATGTTTCAGCAGGATTCGATTGCGTAGCTATTATATTTTTCGTTTTACCGATTTTTACCCCGATTATTAATCCATTAGCATTTTTAATCTCGATGATCTTCGGAGCTGCTATTGTAGGCTATGCGTTAACATTGACTTTAATGAGTAATTTGGAGCATGAAGTGTTTGGGAAAATAAGCTTACTATTAAAAATAGGTGCTTTCTTAGGGCTCCTTGCCTTTGTTTTTGCATCTACAGACTCCACGCTTTTTCAAACTTAATAAGGCTTGAGAATTTAGTCAAACGGGCTTTTACTTTACTAAAATCTAAAAGATTTTATTGATAATAGTTAGACGGGAGAGGCATTTGCATTTGCTTCCCCGGGAATATCTAATTTACCGGCAGAAATAAAAAACGGGCTGGCAAAATTGGGCA
>CAZDJH010000458.1:0-3498 GCA_964505645.1 uncultured archaeon
TAGAGAATTGGATCTTTATAATGTAGAAAGCAAGCCCGCATTATAGGTATTCCCGTTCTTTGATATTCCTCAGAGGCTTGCTTCAAGTAGGGCTTCAACTCCTTATGAATTTTTACCATTTTGGCAATGAATTCTAAAGTCTCGTGATCTGAGTTATATTGCCAATTTTCCCATGGCTTTATCCCTTCGTGGGAGCGCATAATAATAGAAAATGCTGCTAATTCCAACCAGCGCAAGAACACTTCCTTTGTCCGCTTTTGACCAAATAAAGAATGAAAACCACCGATATCGAAGTGAAAATATCCAATTCCCATTAATCCCAACGAGAGCCCCGCAGGGATCACGGAACAGAGCCCATCGTGAATGCTCCAATTCACCAGTTGGTCTCCCGCCCACATTATCGGGGTATATTTAGAACTATGGCTGTAGCCAGAGCGCATGAAAAAGGTCACCCTATCCAATGTATCCGTTTCTTTAAGGGCCTCGTAATTAACCTTAGCCCATAGTAGGGGATATTTATTGTGAAACGCTTCGGGATCAATTCCGGAGTGTAAAGTAATATCAATAGGCGTATATTCGCCATAATCACACATATAGCCATTTAATCCTATTCTGATCATATTTTCTTTAATTATCGATTTAATCCATTCGAACGCGTCGGGATTCGAGAGGTCTATAATTCCGAAGCAATTTTCCGGTGTGGAGTCATCGCAAAAAGTGGTATCTCCGAGACTTTTTATGAGATATCCCTTTTCCTCTGCGTGCCTATAGAGCGGTGCACTGTCATTAAGATAGGGATTTATATATCCCAAAAACCTAACTCCTTGACCGTTCAGTTCTCTGATATATTGCGGCAATCCAGGGTATAGTTCCCTGTCGTATTCCCAGTTCCAGAACAATTGCTTCCCTTGTGATGTCATATTAATACCCTCCCAATCTTGACACCACACCCCGCCCAATCGGATATCATGCGCCTTGCAAATTTTTATCGCTTTCTCTACGACTTGTTTTCCTCCTTGAAGCCCTAACCAAATACCATCATAAGCCCAATCAACTAATTCTGGTTGGCGACCCAAGTAATCCGAGAGGTCACTCACGGTCTCTAAAAGGGAATTAAATTTGCCAATAATAATTTGTTGTGGGACTTCCCAAATGTATAATTCATGCTTTTTTTCGTCGGTGAAATCGAATTTCGCATAATAAGTCGTCTCTACATGGCAATAATAGTTTTTAGTGGAGATAAACGTTGGTTGGGGGAAATAGGTGGTATACCAATCACCTGTAGCTGGAGGATCGCCCCTCCCCACCCCTTGTTCTTCTACAAATAGTGGAAGTTCCTTTCCCCTCAAATTTAACTCGGAGTATTGTTCCCCACATCCAAAGATGGCCTCTTGCTCATCGGCCGCGAGAGATATCCAAAAACGATTAATTTTCTCATTATCGCATTCAAGATGTAAGACCATCCTATCATTTTCCTCTATAAACTTTACCTCCAGCTCATATCCCTCTGAGGTAAGGAGGATACGTGCACGTTCTTCTCCTTGCGAAGTCACCTCGAAGTCGGATAAGGGGATTTCCCGTTTAATCTTATCCCTTATCTTAAACTCTCCCATCCGCATCCGGTATTTCCCTTTACTAATTCCGATCTTAAAGGAGGGCGCATCCTTCCTGTGATTGAGAAACATAACGTCTTTATGGTATACTTTAAACCCATGCTTATCTTGAGTTACTTTCATCGTTATTATAAGGTTTAAGTTAAGTATTTATTTAAAACAATTATAATTTAAAAAGAACAATTATATTTTTATTTTATTCCCATTGGGGGAAAGTTTGTATCTAAGACCTTTCCGATAATAGATTGGGAGAGACTATATAAAGCATCCTTGCCGATTCCCAAGGTCTTTAGAATAGTCTGGCGCTCAATATGGGGGTATTCTTCTAATATTTCATCGATTGTATAATCCAAGCCGATTAATTCATAAATAAGGGATACCAGAATTCTCGTTCCGATTATAATGGGTTTTCCTCCTAAAATCTCGGAATTGAGCTCAATTAGGTTCGTGATGATCTTGTTAATAATAAATTATGCTTGGAATGAATTTATATCTAATGATTTTTTTAGTGAGCATAATAGAAAAGGGGAGGTTGATTTATTCCGGAATTAATAATGCCCCTCAAGTTCTTGCCGCTTTTCCTCCACTTTCCCCTCTAATAAGGGATCTTCGGTTCGTTCCATCCACGCCCTTAATTTCGTGCGCATTTCCTCTAAGATTTCCGAATATTGGGGATCATCCACTAAATTATCCATCTCATCTGGGTCGTGTTCTAAATCGTAGAGTTCCTCCATCGCTCTCGGTTCGTTATTCCGTTCATCCATAAGCTTACCGATGGGGTCCATCATCATATCCTTTGGGATCTGATATAACTCGTCCCGTTCTTCGAAGTTCCTCAGATATTTATACTTTTTAGTCCGTATCCCGCGCATTGGGTCGTATATTTCGTGGTAAGTCTTTTCTGCATAGATCTCCGAACGGATTTCCTCTTCCTCTCCACTTAATATTGGGAGAAAACTCTTTCCTTCCACTTTTTCCGGCGGTTTCCCGCCCGCAAGGTCTATAAGGGTCGGGAGAAAGTCCACGTTGCTGAGTAAGCTCTCCACCCGTTTGCCGCCTTTGAATATTTCCATACTGGGGTGATACATTAACAAGACAATTTTGAGTCCAGGGTCGTAGAGAGTACATTTGGCCCTAGGAGCGGCAACGCCGTGGTCCGTGGTGTAAATAAAGACCGTATTATCCATTAGCCTGGTCTCTTCCAGGCATTTGATGAGTTTCCCGATGGTCTCGTCAACGATTTCTATATTTCCATAAAAATCCGCAAAATCCCCTCGAACTTCTTCCTCGTCAGGTAGGTAGGGCGGGATCTTCACCCTCTCGGTATCAACCGGCTGCGACCACGCCTTGTACGGGCGATGAACCTCTATCGTACCGATATTCACAAAAAACGGTTTATCGTTGTCCTTATGCTCGGCAAAAAATTTCATATACTTCTTTTCCATTCGTCCCCCCGAATACTTAAACTCGGGGCCGCGCTTGCTCACGGTATCATAACCCAGCGTTTTGGCATCGAGGCTCTCGTGCTGTAGCCCTAAAAGGTGGGTGGTGTAGCCTTGTTCCTTAAGATACATTGCGAGCGTTTTATTTTCCGCCGGCAAGGTCCAGCCGAGATTTACGAGCCCCATCAAGCCGTTTTGGTGCGGGTACAGCGAGGTCTGCATACAACCCCTACTGGGACTGCACTGGGGGGCGGTGCAAAAGTAATTGGTGAATTGAACCCCTTTTTCTGCGATACCGTCCAGATTAGGCGTATTAAGCCCGTTTGGCGTCTGCTCTGAATCGTAGCATCCGAGATATTGGCCTTGGTCGTGGGTAATAAATACCACGATATTTGGTTTGTCTGGCATTTTACCTTTCCTTTTAATTGCAAATATATGACATA
>CAZDJH010000459.1:0-3492 GCA_964505645.1 uncultured archaeon
TAATTATTCTCAATTCTTTTCAAATAATCTTATCTTCGTTTAAAAATATACCTTTATTTTTATATTTAATTTTTATTTTATATATGTTAATTTTTAAATAGAATTTGATCACTTTTAGAGCAAATATAATCCTAAAGTTAACTATTGGATAGATTTAATAATTATATAGAAATATATCACTAAACGAATGAGTGATTTTGCAAGAACATACAAAATCCATTCAGCCATTATAAGTATGATATAGTTTTTCTTTCTCTTTACTTGCCTCACGAAAACTAATTGATTAGAAGGGAATAAAAAAATATATAATTGAAATTGAATAAATCTTAATTGAATATTTATTGAAAAGAATTAAAATGAATATAAATAAAGGAATAGAGCATTGGAATAAGGCTAAAAAGCTGTTTCCGGGGGGGACTCAACTTTTGAGTAAAAGGGCAGAAATGTTTCTCCCTGGGGGTTGGCCGGCATATTATAAGAAGGCTAAAGGCGTAACGATATGGGACTTAGATGGAAATAAGTACGTGGATATGAGTATAATGGGCGTTGGAGCATGCACGTTAGGCTACGCTGATGGTGATGTGAATAAAGCCGTAAAGCAAGTCATCGATTTAGGTTCGATGTCAACATTAAACTGCTATGAGGAAATAGACCTTGCTGAATTGCTATTAAAACGGCATCCGTGGGCAGATTCGGTTCGATATGCCCGAACTGGCGGCGAAGCAATGGCTATAGCTGTACGAATCGCTCGGGCATATACCAAAAAAGATAAAATCGCATTTTGCGGTTATCATGGTTGGCATGATTGGTACTTATCAAGTAATTTAGCAGATGATGCGAACTTAGATGGTCACTTATTGGAGGGACTAGCCCCAAAGGGAGTCCCGAGAGGGTTAATTAATACAACATTTCCTTTTGAGTATAATAATATAAAACAACTTGAAAAAATTGTAGAAGATGAAGAAATAGGAGTTATTGTAATGGAACCTATGAGACATCAAGAACCCAAGGATAACTTCTTACAAAATGTTCAAGAAATAGCAAAAAGAGTTGGTGCTGTATTTATAATCGATGAAATTAGTTCTGGATGGAGAATGAATGTAGGCGGATTACATCTTAAGTTAAACATAGAACCCGACATTGCGGTATTTGCTAAAGCAATGAGTAATGGGTACCCCATGGCGGCCATAATTGGAAAAGAAAGTGTTATGGATATTGCCCAAGAGAGTTTTATCAGTAGCACTTATTGGACGGGAAGGGTCGGACCAACCGCAGCATTAGCGACGATAAATAAAATGGAGCGGGAAGATGTTCCCCAACACTTAAAAAAGATTGGAAAAACAATAGGCGAAGGAATTAAGAAGAGAGGAGAAGATCATGGTTTAGATATTGAAATATTACCCCCTAAGCCATTAGTCACCTTTACGTTTAATTATGAAAATTCCTTAGAAATTAAGACCTTGTTTACTCAAGAAATGTTAAAAAGGGGATTTCTTGCCTCTCAATCCGTGTATGTCAGCTATTCTCATACAGAGGATCACGTCGAAAAGTACCTTGAAAATGTAGATGTAGTTTTTGGAATTATAAAAAAATCTATTGACCAAAATAACGTAGTATCTAACTTAGAAGGCCCAGTTGCCCATAGTGGATTCCAAAGATTAACTTAAATTATATGCGATTTAAATTATATGCGATTTAAAAAATAGCAGAATCGAGAACACAAACAAATTTAAAATAATAAAAACTACTAATATCTATCGATAGCAGCCTTACATTTGTTTAAAGAACTTTTGTATAAAAAATATAAGTAAAGATAAATGATTATAGAAAAATGATTGTAGCCATAATACAGGCACGAATGGGATCCACTCGTTTACCGGGAAAAGTATTAAAAAAAGTATTAGGAAAACCTATGCTTATGTATATGATCGAGAGATTAAGATTCTCCAATCAAATAGAAAATGTTGTAATAGCTACCTCTACATCGGAAAAAGATGATGAAATAGCAGATTTTTGCATAAATAATGATATATCATACTATAGGGGGAACGAAAGCGATGTTTTGGATAGAGTTTACAAGACAGCAAAAAAATTTAATGCTGATCCTGTGTTAAGGTTAACAGGAGATTGTCCATTGATCGATCCAGAAATTGTAGATAATCTAATTTTACAATTTACTGAGAGCGGAAAATATGATTATATGAATACAGGGTCGAGCTATGCTGAAGGTTTAGATGTAGAAATTCTGGATTTCTCGGTTTTGGAAGAAGCTTGGAGAAATGCAAAATTGAAGACCGAACGGGAACATGTAACCCCCTATATTTGGTCAAATCCGGAAAAATTTAAGGTTAAAACGATTGAATATAAAAATGACTTATCAAAATATAGGTTCACCATCGATGAAGTGAAAGATTTTATGGTTGTTAAGGAAATTTTCAAAGCATTATATAATAAAAATAGTATTTTTCATATAGATGAAATTATTGAGTTTTTAGACTCTCACCCAGACATTTTTCAAATTAACCAAGATGTAATAAGAAATGAAGGGTTGTTACAATCAGTTGAAGAAGAAAAGGAAGCTAAACGCATTTTTGATAAATATAAGAAAATGCGTAAGAACTAGTCATTATTCATTAGTTGAATAGCAGCAAAACGCAAAATACCACATTCAGTTAAAATCTAAAAATATAAAAATATAATTCCCTATTAAATTAAAAACAATATTATCACGATACACTAGGAAAGCCTAACCATATTATTTTCATTGACCATCATATTTTGAAAAACCTAACAATTATAAGGCAACACATTAACATAAAATGTTATTATCGAATAATTACTAGTTTATCGTAATACTATTGATTAAAAAAATGAATAAAAAAGTAATAATATTAGGGGCTGGAGAATATCAAATTCCCTTAATCAAACTAGCTAAGGATAAGGGTTTGGAAGTTATAGTGACGGATAGAAATCCAGATGCGAGGGGTTTTAAAATTGCTGATAAAAGTTTTCCTATTGATATAACAAATAAGGAAGAAACTCTTGAATTGGCTAAAAAAGAAAAAATTGACGCGATCCTAACAACAGCCTCTGAATATGCTGTAAAGACAGTTGCGTATGTGGGAGATGCTTTAAATCTCCATACTAATAGTTATAACAGTGCTAAACTAGTTACTAATAAATTTTTGATGCGTGAAGAGCTCAGAAAAAATAATATATCAATTCCAAAATATCAAAAAATAACTTCCGAAGAGGAAGCTATACATTTTGCTAAAGATTATAAATACCCAATTGTTATAAAAGCAGTTGATAATGCAGGTAATAGGGGTATTTCTATTGTTAAATCAGAAAAAGATGTTAAAGCGGCACTAAAAGACGCATTAAATAATACCAAAAAAAACTATATTATGGTTGAAGAATATATTAAAGGGACAGAACATACTATTGAAGGATTAATATTTCAAAATGAACATTCAATTTTGGGAATATCCG
>CAZDJH010000460.1:0-3488 GCA_964505645.1 uncultured archaeon
AATGTTATTAAGACCTTTAAGTTCTGTAATATAATCTTTTTCAATATTCAAAAATCTTAAGTGAGATAAATTATTTAATCCTTGTTTTTTTTTGAACCGGTTGCTCCCAAGATACAATTCCTTTAAGTTAATTAAATGATTTAAGCCTTCAATTTTATGAATTTGATTATCAAATAAGTTAAGTATTGTCAAGCTGGTAGGATTATCTAAACCTTTCACCTCGGAGATTTGATTATTATAAAGATAAATGTAGGGGACTTCTTTCGCAGTCAGTTAAATTTGTTAACCCCTCCAGACCCTTGATATTTCTAATTTGGTTTAATCTCAAATTCAGTGTCTTCAAATTAGTTAGCGAATTAAGACCTTCAATTTCTCTGATTAAATTATTGTTCAAATCTAATTCTTTTAAATCTTTAAGGTGTGCTAATCCTCTAATTTCTGAAATATTCCTTAGCTTTAAATTATTCATGTTGAGCTTCCCATTTTTCACCTTATACCGAGTTCCTCTAAATTCCACGGATTCCAATTTTCATCACAACATTTTTTTATACTATATTTTAAAGCGGGAATAAAAATACTCCATTTTTTTTATAACCTTTTTGAGAAGGATTTGGTTTTTTAGATGTCACCTTGCGGGTGAAAGTCTCCATAAGCACACGCATTTTGCGTTTAAGCTATTTCATCGACATCCTCTAAAACTTTGAGATTTCAATGTTCTTTAGATCTTGTGCGACTATAACTTTATTTGGCTCCTTGCTCTCTATTTCCCCGACGATCCAATTTGGAATTTTATTACTGGAGAGAGCATTTGAAAATTCTTCCTCTTTACTTTGATCTATTGCTAATAGCATACCCCCCGCGGTTTCATGCGACCTACATTCATCAAAAGTGTATCCTAACTCTCTAGAGAGTTGTTGTGAGAGTTTAATTGACGGAATTTTGGTAATTGTTGCTGATAGTGTGGAATGCTGTAGCATTTCTTTTGTATGTCCCGCAAGACCGAATCCAGTTACATCTGACATGGCGTGAACAAATGAAAAGTCTTTAAATGAGTGAATTGTCCTTACAACATCTTGATTTGGGGTAGTCATTACTTTTATTCCAAGATCAATCGAATTATGTAATTCGGGCTTGGAATAAGAATCCAAAAGTTCTGGCATGTCTTTTAAAATACGATACGCCGCCATAATTGCTTGAATTCCCAAGGGTTTTGTAAGAATTAATTTATCGCCCTTTCTTACACCACTCTTTCTAATGATAATATCCTTTTTTACCACTGCTGATGCTTCTCCACCTGTTAATGGCCAGTCGCAATAGATGGTATGGCCTCCTGATATTTTTGAATCAATTTTTTTCTCCATGAAATGCTTTATTCCCCTAAGTATTCCTTCAGCAATATTATCAGGCGCATTTATGGGGATTCCCAGAAACACCAACATACCAGCATTAATTTCGGGGACATTCATAGCAAAGATATCATTTGTCACATTGCATGCGGCTATTTCGCCTTGAATTTCGGGTTCATCCACGATGGGCGTAAAAATATCTATATTTTTGACCACTACTAGCCCCGTTTTCTTAACTGGGACAACTGCAGCATCTTCAATATCTCCGTAGAGCCCCACTCGCCTTAAAAGGTCTTCTAAACTTGAGGAGCCGAGTTTACAAGATCATCCATGAATCTTAACCTGTGATGTTAATCTATAATGTGTTTTCTCTTTCATCACCCTCAATCCTTTTATATTATGGTTTTTTCTCATATTCTTTATTTTTCTTAGATGAATTATTAAATAAAAAAATGTTTTAGTTCTATTAATATTTTCGCTAGATATTATCGATAATCTCGATATTTCAACTTCTAATATCAAATGATGTTTTATAATTATATTATAAATGATATATTTGTATAATAGTTTATATCTATGCTACTTCTGGAATTAATATAACAAACTTTGACCCTCTTGTAAAATCGCCTTTTAATTTTAACTTCAACCCAAAAACCTATTTTTCCATTTAGTTGAGATCTATAGTATCCAATACCTAAATTATCGAGAAATTCTAGGGATATATTATTATTTATTTTTATTCGATTATTTGTTTGCTTCAAAGTACGACTCCTTCTAAATAATATTATTTATTAATATTTAGGGCGTTTAAACATTTTTCCTTAAGAGATTTATTAACCTTAACGTCTTAAATGTGTTGATTCCCCAAATGGGGTTGTAAAATCCAACCAATGGTGAATATATCTTTCATTTGGAGCGAAATATAGTTTTAAATATGTTATTTTCGATGAGGGCTTTTGAATTCCAGATATTTTTTTACAAATGGGCTTATAACTTTTAAAAGCTTCCGCTTCCAGCCAATTTCATCTTTGAGTTCCTCCAAAAAGTCTTCAAATGTATGTTTTTGATAATTAAGGAGGTTTTGGGACTCTGAGGTATCCAACCACCCTACATAAAACCAATCATCATCACTTTTGGGTTCTTTAAAAGAATCCTCTGATAGCATTTTAAGTCCAAGTGCTTTAAAATAACCTTCCATTAGGTCGCGGTTGGTGATTTGGCATTTTTTTCCTCCGCCAATTAATAAAATGCTATTTTGAACATCTCTCACTGCTGCATGAACAAATGCCACTCCAACATCTTTCGTGTGTATGAATTCGATTTGTTGATTTAGAGGCATATTGTAAATTAAGTTCATATTATCTATCGAAACTAAAGAGAGTGGAGGTGCACCGCTAATCCTGAAAATTACCCATGGCAATTCGCTCTCTCTTATAATCTTTTCTGCTTCAGCTTTAGTCCTGGTGTATACATCAGTAGGTTTTATTGGGGTGTTAGCTGCAATTAATTTATCGTTCGGAGGCCAAGGACCGTAAAGAGATACAGAGGAAGCAAGTACTATTTTTGGAGATCTCTTAGATTGATTTTTATTAATATATTCCTTAACACATTCGACTAAATTTTCCGTTCCCTTGACGTTTACTTTATATGCTAATTCTGGATTCTTTTCCGTTTTCGGATGGAGAATCGCTGCTAAATGAATAACAGCATCTACTCCTTTAACGGCGCTTCTGATATCTTCTTCTTCAAGTATATCCCCCCATATAGTTTTAGTTTTATCATTACCCGTTGACTCGTATAGCCGGTCCCTTATTTTTACTGTTTTTGGGGTTTTAATATCAAAACCAATTAGTTCATGGACTTTTGGATGGTGAAGCGCTGCTCGAAAAGCATTTTGCCCTATATTTCCAAACGCCCCTGTAATCAAAAGTCTCATTTTTTCCTCTATTTGTTTATTTATTCAATAAACACTAAGAATATTTACTACTTTAGTCCAATATGTCTTAAGAATAAAACCTTTATCTTTCACAACCTTTTTAGTTAATTCCTTTAAAATCTTTTTAATTTGTAAAGATTGAAAATAGGATATTTCAGGAGCTATGACAGCAAACATGAAATCTCTTTGCCCTCCCCTATAATTTT
>CAZDJH010000461.1:0-3485 GCA_964505645.1 uncultured archaeon
ATTTGTCGAATCCATATAATAGGAGCATGCCTCAGTAATATGGTTGTATTCGACCGAGCAATCTTTCTTTAAGGATGGATATATCTCGCGTAATATGTTTATCCCGACCCCTGGAACGGGTGCATAATTTTCTAAAATAAGATCCGTCATAAATTCTAACAAATCATTATCAACCGTATGAGTAAATGATAAAGAAACTCGCTGTTTAAAAATATTTAAAAGCTGGGAATAGGAATAATAGTTAAGTTTACTTTTTAGATCGTAATATGAAAGAGTTTCTAAAGTAGAAGTCCTTAAAACTTTACTAACGGTTGATATTATTGTAATTTTTGAATCTTTTGCAAAATTCAGAAATTTTCTCTGGACCGATCCCTCTAAATATTCGGAATTATTAAAAATAAAGATCAAGTTTCTATCCGTTTTTTGGGAAATTAATTTAAAAAGGTTCCATAAGTGAGCAATATTGGAATTGATAAGATTATTTATATCCATATTTATTTTTAACTCGGTTGTTAGTGAAGAAATTAAAGAGAACATTAATTCCTCAACCGATTTTTCTTTACAATCAATAGTTATATTATAACAAGCATTAAAATTTGTATTAAGCGTTTTTAGAATTAATGCTTTTTTTCCAATTCCTTGAAACCCTTGATATAGAATATTAAGTCCATATGTATCTGAAAGGGAATCTTGTAAAATCGACAAGAGGGACTCTTCTTCCTTTTTTCTGTATAAAAGTTTGGGAGGTATATAGAGAGGATCAAATAACGCTAATGGGCCAACATAAGATTGATTAGATATCATTTTTTAAGAACTTTTTATTAATATTATTTTTAATATTATTCTTTAGATGGGTATTTAAACCCCCCACAGAGAGACGTCATTGCAAGTAAAAAGATATTAATATAAATGAGTTTGCTAAAAAAGTTAAATAGTTGCCGCTTCTTCATAGAGATCAAATCTTTAGTGATTTATCTTTTCCAATTACACATAATTAGGGATTAATTCGTTTTTCTTTAAAAGGCTAACTCCCTATTCACCTTAAAAGTAAACTTAATTTACTTTTTTTATTCTTATAGAAGATTCATTTATCTTTTCATTTAAGCGGATATTTCGAAGTTTTCGGGGGAAATCCAAATCAAGATCATCAAAAATAAAGCCATTTTCTGTTGATGCCTCCTTCACGATTAACTTAGAAGGAGTAATGGGGCCTTCCTTGAACGAAATAATTTTACTCTTCCCAAGGAACCGTCTTATTTCTCTTATCTCGATCGTGCCAACAGTGTTGCAAGCCACTACGGGAATTTTATTCTCAAGAGCCCTCGCTTGTAAATAAATGTTCCAATTATATAATCCTTCTTCTCGAATTTGTGTGGGAGATATAAGAATATCTGCGCCATGTTCAGCGGCAAGGCGAGGCGTTTCATAAAATGCCATGTCAAAGCATATTAATATACTAAAGGAATAATCCTGCAGTGTAAATATTTTTAGAGTATCCCCTGCTTGAAATTGGTTTCTTTCATAGGAATATAAATGCAATTTATCTTGACGCCCTATTTCCTCCCCAAGAGGATTGAAATAGTACGATGTTATAAAGGGTTTTGCTTGATCGGAACGCTTTTCCCAGATTGCCCCCGAAATAAAGTTAACTCCATATTCACCGGCCATTTTTTTTATAAAATTATAATTCCTGCCTCTCTCTTCTTGAAAATTCTTGTAAAATTGATTAAAAAAGGGAATCCATCTTTCAGGTAAGCATACTAATTCACAATCATCAAACTCCTTAAATAATAATTTAAGTAAGTTTTCTATCTCTTCATATGACCTTTTTATTGAATTATTTAACTTCGGTTGAATACATGCTACTTTCATATCTAATCGTACTATTGATTATTTAATTCCTCTATTATGCTTAAAATCTCACCCATATCGCTGATTTCATAATCAGGTGTTATTACCTGTTGCTTTTTTACATTATCTTCATGAAAATCATGCTTTCCCCCCCGATGGATGTAAACACCAACCATTCCCAACTCCAAGGCGGGTTTTATATCCTTATCTAACCGATCTCCAATATACATAGTTTCATTACTCTTAACTTGTGCCTTTCTCAAACAATACTTAAATAATTCCAGATTAGGCTTTTTTATCCCTATTTCATCTGAAATTACAACCAGATCAATTAGGTGATCAATCCCTAATCGAAATACCTTCTCGTATTGTTTAATTATTATTCCATCTGTAATGATAGCAGTTTTTATATTCTCTTGTTTTAATGTTTCTAGAACCTTTTTTACATCATTATAAAGCTCAATCGAGTCTATTTTCTTCTTATGGTATGCCATCACTGCCGCCGCAATACATTTATACTTCAGATCAAAAGAGATGGCAAATGATTCATCCATGTGGTTTAATCTACGGAAAAAATAGTTATAATGATAACTAAAATTTGAGCCATATTCATCAACCACCTCCATTAAGATATTTATCGCAGTTCCCCTGTCTATGTTCAAGCCCAAATCTATCATCGCATCAATACCTTTGATGCGAGCTTGTTGAGAGAGGTCGGTAGAATTGAATAACGTGTCATCTAAGTCAAATGCTACTAATTTGATCTTATTTTGTATCATAGAATTAAACTTTTTAAACCTATAAAAAATATATAAAATTAAAAACCTTTAAAATATATAATCTTTAAGGTTAAATTTTAAAATTATGAAGGAAAAAATGCAATAATTATTGATGATTGGATTGAGAAATTAAATGATATCTTGCCTCTCGTATTTTCATAGAAAAATTGGTCCACTGGTATTCTATTCATATCCAGAGAACATGTTAGATGATAAACTCTCAACAAGAATTGCCAATATCATGGACCAACAATTCACGGAAGGTTTCTTTACTCATTCTTTCAAGGAAATTATCACGATGAATTATTATTTTGAAATACAATCAGATTGGGCTCGGGGTAATAACGATATGCTCATGATAAGTTTTATCTTCAACCAAAAAATCGTTCCCGAGGTGGAAGAAAAAATCCAAGATTTATGTGTAAATTTCGCGCAAAAACTAAAATCAGACGATGATATATACACTGCGTTTCATATAAGTGATCTTAATAATTTTGAGCGAGAAGAGCAAGAGTTAATCATAAAGAAGAATAAGCAAGTTAAAGTCTGGGTTAAAGATTTATATTGGTCTGCAATTGAGGCGACAAGAGAAAAGTCAGAAGAAGAAAGGTTAGCAAGCGTATTAAATCAGCAGCATACCTTTTCAGCGCTTAAAAAGCTAAGGAAGGGACCTTTACCTTTAGAATGGCTACGCGATTGGTTTGAGGAACATTTTCCAGGTAAAGACTTTCAAAAAATGATTAAAACCTTAATTGAAAGACAGCTCATTTTCATAAATCAAATTGGGATAGTGGAAAAATATATTCTCTTATTAAAGGAAGTAAACGCTGAACGAATCCAACCAGATAATATAAT
>CAZDJH010000462.1:0-2607 GCA_964505645.1 uncultured archaeon
CAAGATCGGACGGGATGATATAGGGGCGTTCTTTAAGGAAGATATGGAAAAAAACCTCGATAAGCTTGTAGAGCTTTTTTACCAAGACCCAACAAATACGATGGCTCCGCGATCCCCTAATTCGGAGCATATAAAAAAGCTGTATGAATATGCCTATGAAGGAAAAGACGTAGACTTCTAAAACCAAACTTTTTCATTTTTTTTATTATTATATTTAAACTCGGTTTAAAATTTGTTTATTTCTTTTAATAGTTTTATCAAATTGAAACATTTATATATGATTTTAATATAATTATTTTATTAGGATGGAAAAAAAAAATAACTTGGATCTATCAGATGAAGGGAAAGAAGGGTTAAATAATCTCGACAAAAAAATATCTGGTGCGCTCTCGGAAATATCAGAAATTAGGTCATATTCCGTTGGATATAAAGTGGAAGAAACACATATCACGGGATTATCACTCTTCTCTTGCGAGCTTGATAGTATTCCTAAAGAATTGCGATCGTTTCCCCACCTTAAACAGCTTTATTTGCGAGGAAATAATATTGATAAGTTTTCAAAAGTATTTTATTCCTTAGGGGAATTGGAACTTTTAGACTTGGGAGAAAACAGTTTAAGGTTTTTACCTCCTCAAATCAATTTATTAACATCCTTAAAAGAATTAAATTTGGAATCGAATGCTCTTAAGACATTTCCGGAAAGTATCGGTGAGCTCAAATTGCTTAAGTTCTTAGATTTGAGCGGTAATAATCTAAACAGACTCCCCAACACAATAGGGCAATTGGAAAACTTAGAATTCCTTGATCTAAGCGATAATGAGTTTCATAAAATTCCCGATTCTTTTGGTACTTTACGTAGGTTAAAGTTTCTCTATTTAGGAAATAATAACTTAAAGAAGCTTCCAACTTCACTTGGTTCTCTTAAATCTTTAGTCCGATTAAATTTAAGGAATAACAAATTGAAAACCCTTCCAGAATCTTTTGGCACTCTAGATTCCTTAACATCATGTTTCCTAAAAGGAAATTATATTGAAACGCTTCCTGACTCAATTGGACAAGTAAAAGAGTTGCATTATTTAGGCTTGGCCGATAATTATTTACAAGCCCTACCAACATCGATAGGATCTTTAAAAAAGCTTGATAATCTGAGCTTGGGAAATAATTACTTAAAAGAATTACCAAATTCCATAGGAAATTTAAAATCCCTATTAAGATTGGAGATACAAAAGAATGAATTGGATTCATTACCAACTACTATAGGACAGCTAAAAAAATTAATGCATTTAACATTAGACCATAATCAATTAATCTCGCTTCCAGAATCTCTTGGAAAACTCACTTCCTTAGAAACACTTTTCCTTAATCAGAATAAGATTGAGGAGCTACCAAAAGTAATCGGTACGTTAAAGTCATTAAGAGAATTGAATTTATACGATAACCAATTAAAAAATCTCCCCCAATCTATAGGAGAATTGCATAATTTAAAGATATTAGACTTAAGCAGTAATAAACTCGAAGATTTACCGGATACTTTATGTGATTTATCAAAATTGAGAAAGCTGGATATTTCCACTAATCTATTAGAAAAAGTCCCGAATTGCATAGGAAACTTGACTTCCTTACGGGAATTAGTCATGGGATTTAATAGATTAAAAGGAATTCCTGAATCTATAGGTAAATTAGAGAATCTTTCAACTTTAGATGTAGGAAAAAACACTTTAAACTCGATTCCGACTTCAATAGGTACATTAAATTCCCTAAGACATTTATATCTTTATTATAATAAGCTCAGAGAAGTTCCTGATACAATAGGTACTTTAGAATTATTGGAATACCTCAATCTCAGCAATAATAAAATTGAATCTCTCCCCGATTCAATAGGTTCTCTTAAATCCCTTGAATATCTTTTCCTAAAAGATAATAAATTGAGTTCCATTCCCGATTCGATTGCATCGCTCGTAAGACTAAAACACTTAGATTTAGATGAAAACCAATTTACTAATAAAGACCAGATCCGCGAAAAATTTAGACAAGATGACATTAAAATTATAATCTGAAGCCCAATTGCCGTGGTTTTCAATTATTTTCCACTAAAATTCTGACCTTTTCAATCTCACAGGCTATATTCTTGTTTTGAATAGGTTTTGTTAGTAAAGACATATACATTATTCTTCCCTTTATTCTCGGGTGGCGTTTTAATCCTTAGCTGTACTTTTATCCTCTTATTTTCTGTTCCGCGCGGGCTCTTTTCCACTTTATCTCCATTATAAATAATCGTTTCAGCTTCTTGATGTATATAAGTGTCTGTATTCTTTCCCATAATGACTATATCTGCCCCCTTCTCAAGATAACCATTGTTTAAAATAACATCCGCTAATTTAGTGTGGGGGTTATAGCCTTTAATAAAGCCCACCCTAATGTATCTATAATGGGACAGATTGTAGGGGTAATTATGTTGGTGATCCTCCTCCGTCATTCGTTTAAAATAAAATCCTGGTGTAAATCCCCGATTATAAACCTTTTTTAATTCGGTGACCCATTTTCCAACCTTATTATCATAAAAGGAACCGTTATAATAAGCTTCTATCGCTTCTCGATACACTTTCG
>CAZDJH010000462.1:2617-3475 GCA_964505645.1 uncultured archaeon
CACTTTCGTAACAGTCTCCACATAATGGGGGTGCCGCATCCGCCCTTCTATTTTAAAGGCATCTATTCGCGCCTCTATTAATTCAGGAATGTAGGCGATCGTACATAAATCCCTCGAGTTCATAAACCTCACCCCATCGTAAATATACTCATTATTATCTGAATTTCGCACCCACCACCTTCTTCTGCACGGCTGGACACAGTTCCCCCGATTTGCGGACTTTTCTGGGGTTCCACAGATGTCTTGGGAAAAATAACACCGTCCGCTGACCGAAGTGCACATGGCTCCGTGAATGAATGTCTCTATTTCAGCAGATACAAGATTCCTTTTAATTTCTTTTATTTTTTCGAGTGATAATTCGCGTGCGAGAATTATCCGTTCGGCCCCAAATTTTTCATAAAATCTAGCTGAAAGGGAATTCGACACATTGCACTGAGTGGAGACATGAAATGAAAGCCCCACCCGTTTGGCAATCTCCATGGCACCTAAATCATGAACAATAACCGCATCCACTCCTGCTTCTTTTGCCGTTTCTATTGCTTTTTGAACATCTTGTAATTCATCATCATATAATAATATATTTGTGGTAAGATAAACCTTCAATTCAAGTTTTCTGCAATAATCCATTACTTTCCATACATTCTCAATATTAATATTTTCCGAGCGCATTCGCATGTTGTAATGTTGGAGTCCAAAATACACGGAATCGGCATATTCAGATGCCGCCTTAATCGCTTTAAGGTTTTTTGCAGGAGCTAATAATTCCACTTTTTTCATATTCCCACTAGTTAAATACTAATTTGAAATTGAAGTCTCCCCGCCCTAAAGGACGGGGATTCCTACGAGTCCGCTAAGCGT
>CAZDJH010000463.1:0-2647 GCA_964505645.1 uncultured archaeon
ATCGATATAAAAATTATTTTCTTCTTTAATCTGCTTTTTATAAAGTTCTTCATGGTTTAAATCCTTAAGATCTATTAGTTTATTATCATGTTTATCATGTTTATCCCATTCCTCGTCCCAGTCTAGTTGAATCCAATAATTTGAATCGATATTCTGCTCTTGACTATCTTGATCAAAAGATAACCGCATTATTTCAAGATTACTTAATTTAACCTTTCCAAAGCCCCGTGAGGTATTCGCTCCGAGTCTTATTTCACCATTCTGAAACGCTGATAACAATAGATATAAAACTTTCTCATAATTCTCACGAGTAACTGTTTTAAAATTCATCTTTCGAAGGATTAATTTCATTTGAAAACCGAATTCCACATTTTTATTATCCTTTTTACTGTTTACATTTAACTTGGGTTCTAATATCTCATAATTAAATAAACTTTTATCTTCGGTAACTTTAATTGATTTCTCTATTTTAATTCCATTTCTTATAGAAATATTATATTCATATTTCTCTTTATTTTTATCCTTATCCTTATCTAAGATATTATAGGCGTCGTAAAAAGTGATTAAACTTTGGTAATTGGGGTCATCCTTTGTTCTCACGTCCCCTTCCTTACTCTCCAATGTCTTTTGATCGCTTTCTTTACCCCTCTCTAATTTATTGACATTTTTTTTAGCCTCTTCTGGCTCATTATCCATTTCATCTCCAAATAAGGTTGTTATGATTTCGGGTTCTGAACTCTCAATAAATAGGTCATTCAAATAAGAGCGACTAACTCCAGCAATAGTGGTGCCCGGAATGAAAAAATCACCATGCCAGTCTCTCATAATATCATAATCTGAATTTATTGATTCCCCAGAGCCAATTATTAATGGAGCATTAAGCTTTAGAATTCCTCGAATATAATATCGAAATAATATTTTATCTTTTTTTTCATCCATTTTTTTTCCTTTAATCGTTCATTATTTTTTATTTTTTATACTCCATAAGAATACGATCTAATAATTTTCTACAATAAAACTTATAGAAATCTAATATTTGCTTATCAGAAAATAAATCTTCTTTTTCTGACAAGTCTGGAAGAGGTGTGTGATAGACTTTTTCATATAATATTGTTTCAAAATAAGTGATATCATAAATATCTACAAATTTAGAATCTGAAACCATATCCTCCTTAAATGGAGTAAGTTTTCCATTATTCGGATTAAATTTTAAATATTTTTCTATTTTTTTAAATCTATTTCTAAAAGATTTAGGTGTATCTAAATTTTCATCTAAAAATGATTTGTAACGATTCTCTAATTCTTGTAGCGTCCCCGGGTAATTTTCTATAAATAGCTTAATTCTATGATAAAAGGAAGCTTTTAAGTTGTTTTTTTTAAAATCTTCAATTAAATCTTGAATTTTTTCTTTTATTTTTGATTTAACTCTTTCGGAGATTGAATAATCAATAAAATCTTTTATTTTGATAATTTCTTTTGATAATTCCTTACCTTTAAATTGAATGTTTCCTCTATTAATACTCTTTTTACAGTGTAAATTAATCATAATCCTTCCATATCCCTCGGAGTTTTTAATCCCAAAGAAATGAGTATTAAGCATTTCAATTGGTAATTTCTTAGTATTCTTTTTATTTATTTTTATTAGTATTTCAGAACCGGCCGCTAAAGCAGGACATTGCTTTTTCGGTAACTTCCATACTCCATTGAAACCCCCAATTGTTTTAAACTTTAGAAATTTCTTTAAAATCTCAATATCATCTATATCTATATTTAAACAA
Organism: uncultured archaeon; assembly: GCA_964505645.1. GTDB lineage: Archaea > Asgardarchaeota > Lokiarchaeia > Sigyniarchaeales > SOKP01 > TEKIR-8. The sequence goes on from CAZDJH010000463.1 coordinate 1,779, forward strand.
TTGGAAAATTCTTGTAAGAAAATGCTTATATTTGGTTCCAAAAACCCATTTTCATTCCTTAAGATTATATCTGAAATAAATGTAATTAGGATTTGATTATTTCTAATTTTATCTAATTCATCTTTTTCGATCTTGTTTAAGTCATTTATCTTTAACACGCAATTTCCATATTGGGTATTTCGGGACTTTCCTATATGTACTCTCATTTTCCCCTCAGAATCGAATAGTTCTTTTAAGGATTTCAAGGGTTCTAATGGGCCGATAATGGAACCTGTAAAGGCTTGCCCTTTATTAAGCACTTCATATTGATAAAAATTGCCTAAATCTTCTGCAGCATGTCCTAAGGCTCTGTCATCTTGAGGTCTAGAATGATGATACTCAATATTTTTTGAAATATTTAACGTAGAAATATTTGTTGAATATTCGTCTTCTTTAAGAGAAATAAAACTATGTAGATCAACATATTCAATATCTTTTGAAATGTCATCAATAGATAAATCGTAATATATGTCAAAATTTTTACGTTGTTGAATTGAAAGAGGTGCTGGTATAAAACTTTTATTATTTAATTTAGGATAAAAATTACTAAAAAATACTTTTTGCTTAAGGAATAAACTCCTAAAATCATCATTATCATGGGGTGGTTCAGATGAAGCATTATGGGCTTTAATAAACTTCATTGCAAATGTCCCTAAAACTGAACTTCCAGGTATGAAGAACTCTGTTGTATTATGTGAACCTAACCTATTTGAAATCAATAGTTGCTCTTCATTTGTCAAATTAAGTGAAAGCTCGTGAACATCCCCATCTTCATCATCCCCATCTTCATCATCCCCATCTTCATCATCCCCATCTTCATCATCCCCATC
>CAZDJH010000463.1:2747-3467 GCA_964505645.1 uncultured archaeon
TTCATCGTTCTCTAAACTAAGTTTGATCCTTCCGAATCCTCGATTTCGAATAGATCCAAATTCCCTTGTTATTTTGCATATTTTTGAGAATAAATTCTTGTCGTTCTCATCCGGAAGTCGTATTTGAAAAATAAAAATTAATCCCTTTTTAAGGACTCTAGATAACCTTAAACTATGAGCCAATGCAACATTATTTTTTATTGCTGTCTGTGCCCTTGTATAAGTAAAAAATTTAATCATTGAATACTTGTTAAAATAATCCGAAAATCTTTGATCATACTTTTTGGATAGATAGTTAATTTGTATAAGAAAATTTCTATAAATATTATAGTGTTTTAAATATCCATTTGATAAATTGAAATTTTTTCCAAATAGTTCATTAATTTTTCTTTGATTATTGATAATTCCAACATCCAATAAATCATACGCTCTTTCTTTTAAAATACCTTTAACTCTTTTTGCAGGTATATAGGGAATTCCAAACTCATCACAAGTAATATCATTGTCAACCAATCCACCATATACTTTTCCTGACCCTGGCAAGGCATCTGAGAGTAATTTCATTTCAATTTCCATATTAAACTAATCTCCTTCCATATTAAACTAATCTCCTTCCATATTTAAATTCAATTTGATGTAATAATCCTTTATATCTAAGGCATCAAAATAAGGAGTTCGGTCCCCCTCCCATATTTTCCCCTCCTTCGAGAACCCATTAAA
>CAZDJH010000464.1:0-3446 GCA_964505645.1 uncultured archaeon
TATCATTTGGCTCCCACACTTACTACACTTTTCTATTGGTTTCAAATTAACATCGCGGATTGTCATTATTAGAGTGTATTTCTCCTAGATTGAACTACCATCCCCTAAAAGGCGATGGATTCGTAATTCATCGGGGATTGATGGCCTACCATCAGTCTTACATCCTCTCCAAAAATTACAAATGGTAAAGTAAGACAAAAATTCCAAAACTAAAGAGTTGTCTTATCAAAGCAATAAAAATTTACGTATTTAAAGATTTCGATAATAATTCTTTAATTAAAAACCAATTAAGTGAATTATATGTTCTTTCTGTGTTTATCGGAGTTAGGACATAAGTCTTTAAATTGATTTAAAACCTTTACATTGAAGTTTATAAGAGTAAAAAGAAATTGAAAACCCCAGTTATTTGAAAAGAAAATAGTAAATTTAATTGATTTTTAATAGAAAATTATTCCCTCATTTATCAAATTAATAAATGATAAATCTATTTGATTAAATAAGTGGGTAAAATAACTATATGTAACTGTTTTTATCTTACTAATTTAAATTAAACAATAAGATTGGTGTAAAAAAAATGGAATTAGTAAATCCTTTAAATGTTCTTAAAATAGTCACAACTATTATTACTTGTGCGCTCGCTTTAGTAGCCGGATTTATTGAAATTAGAAAAAATCCTAAATACTGGCTCAACCGATGGTTTGCACTATATTTTTCGGCTATTTCGATTGGTTTTTTGGTATATTCAATTTATCATCTGATTATTGTAGAATCATTAATACCATTGGTTATCCCATTGATGATAACTGCGCAAATTCTCTATCACGTTGGAATGGTAAGCTTGCTAATGACTACATTTATTCTGGATTATAGTGAAAAAGTTGCGATGGATAAAAAGTATTTGCTGATCATCTTAGCCTTATTAATTATTTCTTCTTTCGGTTATTTCGTTTGGTATCCCGAGCTTAACATGGAGAATTTTGCAAAAGGGGTTGTAGATACCGAAACCCCCTTGTTCTGGTATTTATTTGTTTCACTTTTCCGGGTAAGTATTTCCGCCTATGTTTTGTATAAGTTTTCTAGGATACTACAGAAACTAGATGGAATGGAGAGAAAGCGAATCTTATGGTTTTTCATCGGTTCTGCCATTAATATTGGGGGAATTTTAATCAATATGATTGGCGGCATTGTTTCTTTATTAATATTAGAAATTTTAGGTTTAGCTACGTTTAATATCGGAACATTTTTCATTGTGAGGGGTTTTTTGTTAAAGAAACAAGATATAAAATAATTTTTTTTCTTATTTAATCTAATCAATACTAATTCTTTGTTTTCTTGTTATGGTTGGGCTTCACACTTAGGATTCTAGCAAACTAACCAAATGGGGCTCGCCCAAGCCATATTTAATTTATCTAAAAATAATCTTGGATAATAAAAGATAAAGGACTCGCTTTTTTTAGAATGTTCCAACGCGATGGTATCAAATTCATCAGTATCAATAAAGTTTAAGTTCATTTCCTTTTTTCCTATTTCTTTTTCAAACACAACCTTATTATTACGAACAATTTCCACTTTCTCTATATTTATTGGACTTATTGCGTTTATCTTAATTCTTCTTTTCTTATGTAATTGTTCTTCCTTTTTAAGATGAATAATTTTTCCCATAAAGTAATTTTCAATCCAAAATTGGAGGATTACACGGGGTCCCGTTGTCCCAAAACATCTCCGTGTATCTAAAGATTTCCACAGACCATCCTTATCCAATGGTTCCTTATTGGACCAGACCGCCATTATTCCAGAGGGGTAAATTCCGTTATCAATGTCCATAGGACCAGAAGGATAGGCGCCGATATGGTCATCCCCTCCTGCCGTAAACCCTAGTTTATACCCTCTCTGAAGGGCATCCCTAACATAACATCCATCCTTCCCTAATATTGCGCCTCTTTTAATTGCATATTTTCCGAATCCAAAAAATTTATAACGTGGAGGGATGGGATTTCCTTCAGAGTAAGAGTATTCTTGATTACCCCATGCGGAATAGATTTCCACTAACTTTTCGAGCGATTGGTCGAAAAAATCCCAGTTGCGATATCCTGGTCTTAACGCGGTATGATGTCCAATTAAAAGAACCTCACCTTTATATTGCTGAAGATTTTTAATCAACTTTCGGGTGGAATTGTATTTATTTATATCCGAGCGAAAGATCGGGTGGCTACTTTTCTTATAATAAATACATATATCCCCATAGCCAGAATACCACGTCCCATATTCATAGCCAAAAATGGACACAAAGTCAGTATTTTCATTGTAATGGTTTACAAGACTTCTTACTTCATCAAATCCCTCATCTGGAGTTTCCCAAGCATGATCATGTTCTGTAGAAGTCCCAAAATCAAGTCCCGCATTGATTAAATTTTTGAAGTATGAATCCAAAGATCTCATCCCATCACTTTCTGTTGTATGGCCGTGTAAATATCCCCAATAAAGATTTCTCTGCCCATACTCTTCATTTTTGCTTGACATACAGATAATCACATTGGATTTAAAGAGATTAGAACAATATTCAATACTTAAATGATATGTTCCCTCTCTTTCAAATTGGAGATTAGAAATCCACTTAATTCCTTTATTTAGGCTTAAACTGGAGAATTCTCGGAGTAATTGTCTTGAATTCGTTTCTCTATTGATATGATATATCTTCATTTCTGAAATATTATGAGGGATGAGATTATAATATTTATCTTCGACTCTAATTAATGCACTGAATGATTTTTCCAGTTGCACAATAGAAGGACAGATTATATTGATGTGGTCAAATTCTGTACTAACTACATTTATACTGGGCCTATTGTTTAAAATTATAGGATCCTTAGAGGGGAACTTAACCAAAATCTCAATCTTCTTATTTGATTCCACAATCGATTGAGCTAATGTATTTTGAATTAAGAAGGATATTTGTGTTTCTTTTGGAATTCCTTTTGAGGCTGCGATAAAATAGCTTATAAATAATTCCTTTCCTGTGGTGACTAATGGTATGACTTTAACGTGGGTTGAAAGTTCTAATTGTGCATAACCTTCAGAAAATGGGTCTTCTGCTTGTAATAAATACCAATCGTTTTTATTATTTCTGCCTCCTCGAAACCTGAAAATCAGACTTGATTTACTTGGTAATTTTTTTTTTAATTGGAATCGAATTAATATTGAACATAATTCGCGAACACCTACTTTTTTAGGAGACACCTTTAAATCTTGCAAAAATATGTCCTTATTTTGAGTTATCGAATTTTTAGCCATTCTTAACTATAATCTATTGATAATTAAATCAAATACAATACTTTATCATTTTTAATGCGAGAAAACTCACCCTTTATGGGTCAGATGAATCGCATAGTAAATTACTAATCTAAAGGACTGCTTGCTTTTAAATGCTTGCCATATGATATATTCTA
>CAZDJH010000465.1:0-3440 GCA_964505645.1 uncultured archaeon
TATTATCTCAATATGAAATCAAGCATAGAGTTGCTATTCTAAAAGACTTGTTTAAAGGTAAAGATATTAAAGAATTACATATTCCAAATCTCGAGTTTGAACCTTTAATAGTGTATCCATTTGTCCGAAAAACCCTAAAAGAGAGGGATATCAACCTCAAGTTTAATGAAAAATAGTTTTATTAGGCTTTAGGTATTCTTATCTCATTCTATTTATTTTTTTTTACTTCCCCTTTTTACACCCACTTTTGATCCCCTAATTTGAAGGAATCACTATTTTGATGGTAATTTGAGTCGTTTTACATCTATTCTATTATTAAATACTTAATACTCTGCTATATATGAATTTATGTATCTACTGTGGAATATGCGAGATTATTATAGGTCGAATAAACTAGATAATTGATCAACTAACTCATTTTAGGGATTTGGTTTTAATCTATAAATTTGATAGGAAAATTTTTTATATTAAAGAATAATACTAATTATTATACTTTATTCATTCCACCACTAAAAAAAATTATAAAAGTTAGATCATCTTAATTTTATTTAATTCATTCCTTGGGGTCAAAACACTGATATGGATTTTTTTATCCACAATTTAAAAGAAACACTGGAAGCTATCAATAAATTAATTGATAAAAATATCACTATTGTTAGCACAAAGCGAGTACGGCGATGTAATAACATCGAGAGTTCGAATCGTTCTAAGATAAATTTCATTTGGAGATCTTTAGCCTTTCTTGAAGAAAAAGAAATCTTAGAGATAAACGGGTCTACAAGCCCTAAGACATATCACATTACCCCCCAACAGAAAATTAATATTGAAAAATTTATTTCCGAGATTCAAAGAGAAAGATAAGTTTTAATTCTTAAATTAAATTCAGTTCGATTTTCAAATTGGTTAATTTCTGTTCCGTACGCTTGTCCTCTGGGTTTTTCAAGAATCTTTTTTGGTAGAATAAGATATTTAAATACTTTTTTTCAAGTCTATCAAATAATTTATCCCATATCTCAAATCCATTCATTAATTCTCCAACCTCCTCATCCTCAGCGAAACCCTTAATTTCTTTTTCCTCTTTCTCCTCTTCTGAAAGTTTTCGGTATTTTTGAACTGAAATATTTTGCTGGTTTAGTAAATGTTTATGTTTTCTGATAATGAATGCATCGAGGTTATTTTTCCAAGAAATTGCTTTTTTATTAAGCGTTTTAATAAGCTTTTCCACCTTCTTTATCTCTTTAGGAAGAATGGTAGTATCTTTCGTTAAGATGCGTTTGATGTATTGAAATTTAGAATTAAATATGGCAAAATATTTATTAATAAGGGAGTAGAATTCATAAAATGTTTGATTATATTCGTTTGCAAAAAGAATTTCATCTGTTGTGAACGTAAGGGATTCTTTATCAAAATTACCCTTTAATTTACCGCTTTCGTATAATTCCATGAATATATCCTTTATTGTGGCTAATTCGTCTTCGGACAAATCTTTTCCATAAAATAAATCATGGAATGAGAACATATATGTCTTTTCTAGCATCATATTTTTAATTCCCCGCTCTGTGTAAAACCGTATTTCCCCATCCTCTTCTGTATGAAAAATTCCATTTATTTTACCCAAGGACTGTAAATCGCTAATTAAGTCCTTAATTAATGTGGAACTAATATCATAGGTTCCCAAAGAAATAAATTCTTTCGCCGCCGCTTCTTTTTTAACGAATTGTTTAATTTTTTTCTTTGCATTTTCAATTTTCGAAGGATTAAAGATAAGTAAATCCCCCTTTTTTAAATATCTTAGATTCAATGAATTAATAAATTCAAGAAATGAATCGTAATCCATTCCAGTCTTTTCTAAATAATTTGAAATGTTAATTTTGTCTTTATTTTGGATTTCTTGGGCGATTAATTTAATTTTTTTCTCTAATTCATTTTGAAGGGTCTCATATTTAATGTTGAGGTTTTTAGCTAATTTTTCAATTTGTTTCATTTTTTCTTGTGGATTAGAGATTTCAGAGATTTTATCAAGTTTAGATTTAATGTATTTCGAATAATAAAATCTATCCTTAGATTTATTCCAGATTCCTGTTCGAGCATCCATATAGACGTTGAAAACTTCTAATAGAAGGGGTTTGGGGATATTAATTTTTTCTGAAATCTTATTCATATCAAAATACCCGATAACCTTAGAGTTATTGAGTTCTTGTTCAAATTTAATTTTTCCAGTATTAGTTAACCAAGCCGTTTTCTTATGGAAGTTGGTTAAATATTCCTTAGGCAAATGCTTGACTAACCTTAAAAACGAGGGAGAGGTTAATTTTTCACGGTAATCTTCTAAATTTATATGGGTTTCTCTAGATGCAGATTCTGAGACTTTTTCTTGAACATTTGAGAGAGCATAGAAATTGCGCTTATTATTTCCAATTAAAATGGTTGTATCTTTTTCCCTCGCAATATGTTTAATATATTTTTTCACATATTTAAGAGGGAGATGGTTATAATCCCTGAGGGAGATATGTCCTTTTTTTTCCAAGTCGTCTATTAATTGTGCCCTAATATAATTCATGGGATAAAAGTAAAAGTCGGAGATATATCCTTTAATATGTCTTAATTTAACCAGTGTTTTAGTGAATAACAATAAATCGGTAGGCTCAAGGATACTGGAAAACCTATTCAGAATCTCTTTATGAGAGATTTTGGAAGGTTGACTAAAAAAATTAATTGTTTTATCTCTTTCTAATTCAAAAAAGGTTATTTTGTTGTTCTCTTTATTTTTAGTATAAAAGTATAACTCCTCATCCTTTAAACTTTTTTTCTTGAATTCCTCCAAATAATCCTCAAATCCCCCTTGTAGCCTATCTTTCTTCGTAGTAAAATCCATTCTCTTCATTATAAAAAGGCTTTTAATTTCTCTTACTAAAGTTTCTTTATCCTTATTGCTTAGATTGTTATCTTTCAATTTTGGAAATAATTTTCTTAGTAACTGCAGTAAAGACAGTTTTAACTGTGCATTATCCTCCGAAAATAGGCTTTCAATTATTTTAATCGAGATTTTCCGAATGGTATAGAGCTCCCCAAATCTAAACGCCTCACAATTAGTTAAAAATTGAATTAAGAAGATAATGTTCTTAGGCTTTTTATCGCTTAATTCTAAGTTAAAGGCTTCAATTAAGTGGTCCTTTTGCCTGCAGATTGTCTCGGCGTTCCTTTCAATTATGCGACTGAGAAAGAAGTAGCAGTTATATCGAATGTTCTCATCTGGGTATAATAGGTGTTCCGTGAAGTGGGATATATAATTTTCCAAACTTAACTTTGGATGGTGGAGAATGTAAAACCCCAGAATTGTTATGGCATTAAGTTTAAGTTTCAAGTTCTCCAAATCTATAAATTCTTCTATTTTATTTAAGTGGTTCTGATTAATAATATCAGGATAATCTTCAATTAAA
>CAZDJH010000466.1:0-3435 GCA_964505645.1 uncultured archaeon
CTTTTGTTATAATTTCTGGTTTAAGAGTGAACATGAATATATTAAACCAAATACCTTAAAATCTGTGAAAAATCCCCCCGAGCATTTTTTTAGGAAACCAGAAATCAAATCTATTTTCTCTCCTAATATAAATCCTAATTTTAATGATGTTTTACAAGATTTGATTGAAAATTCTACAGGTGATTTATATATTAGCACATATTCAATTGATTCCAATAATGAAATCTTTCATTTACTTTTAAAGGAATTAGAATCTGGAAGAGATGTTCATCTCTTCATAAGGCCCAGGGGTAAGGATTTAGAGACGTTATTTACATTAAAGAGAGCGGGAGCAGAGATCTATGGTCATAAATATTTGCACTTTAAATGTATTCTTGTCGATGACCTAATAAGTCCAAGGGGTGTTATTTTTACAGGAAATATCACAAATATCAGTTTTGGAACTAGCCATGATATAGGGATTTTTCTGAATCGCTCTCAATACAAGCTTATTCTTGATATTGTGAAATCATGGTGTGAAAGTATGCCATGTGCTTTTATCGATCAAAGCATAATATATGACTTACCATCAGGAAATTATTGGAGATGGAACACTGAAAAAGAAGAAATAGAAATAAAGGATAAGATAATACATAATCTGGGCTCACTAGAGGGAAATACTATTGATGATTACAAGGATATTCTACCTAATATGGAAATCCCTGATCGATTTCAGGAGAATACTAAAAAAATAGTTTTTAGATGGCAAAATAGACCTCCTAAACTCCCTCAAGACGCAATTCAGATCGATTTAGACTATTTTTCAAAAAGAGTTTCAAAGTATCTTAAACCTCATTTAAATAAGGGGAGGATATATAAAAAGGGAGATAAGGTGTTCATTTTATTGAAAGATGGAGATGATATTGATAAGATGCGAAAAATATCAAAAATTCTTGGAGCTAAAATACTTTTGAAATATTAATTTGAAAAATAACTATAAAAAGAATCATCAATACTCCTTTTAATTTTATAGTATGAGATATAACTAATTTTGCATTAATAATGATCTATAAAAAGGAAAGATTCTAGAAAGATATGAGAGAGAATGAATAATTTTATTGATATTTCACAGATCTTCAAAGAGATTAAAATTTTAATTTTAGGGTCTTATTTACCAAAAAATCTAAAAATATTGGAAGGCCTTAAACAATTCTTAAGAAGGAAAGGATTTGAAAATACTTATTTAGGGAAAGACTTAAAGGAAAGTGATCTTTCCGTGAGTATAAAGAATAAAAGTAATTTATATAAAAGAATAGAAAGCGCTATTAGAGAATTTGATTTTAATCTTTTTATATTCTTCCATAATATTAATTCTAATAAGATAAAATATAAGAAAGAAAATGAATCTACGATTATTGAACTATCTTCATTATTACATTTTGAAGATTACAAAAACAAAGAGAATAGAACATTAGTCTTATTGCCCAAAGATTATAACTCCACAATGTTATTAGAGCTTATTGAAGAGAAAAGGGTTAATGTTTTTAATTACGAGAACCTCCAACAGATTTATCCGAGATGCTTTATTTTTATAAAACAAAATATCTAAAAAAAATAAGGTAAACTTTTTTAAACCTAGATTTATATAATATTAGTAGTATTATTAAGTGTGATATTTATGGAAGAGAAATTTGAACAAGTCATAAAATCAATACCTGAAGATTTCGAAATATTATTAAAAGCTTTAGGTAATATATTTAGATTTAAATTAGGACTTTTTCTATTTGCAAATAAACCACTTACATTTACATCCTTTTCCAGAGAATTTAATAAAGAACCAAGTTATATCTATAACCACATCAAAGATTTAGAATTAGCTGGGGTAATCCAAAACTATATAAAAAAAAACAAAGACATTAAGGAATATTCTTATTATGAAATAACTGAGTTTGGCAAAATTATCTACTCTCAAATCTTAGATAATTATTTTAAATTCTTTAGTATTAACGCAAAATCATTGCAATTATTCTTTGAGGAATATAAAGCGGAATTAGATATTTTTCTAAAAGGAATTAGAGATAAATTTAGATTTGCACTTATTTTATTCCTTAAAGAATTTGATAGTTTGTCTTTTACTCAAATTCAAAAATCTACTCAAAAAACCAAGGGTTCAATATCGAATCATCTTAAAAAGCTAGAATTGGCTGGAATTATTCAAAACTATTATAAAAAGACTTCAAATTCGGAAGAATATTCATTCTATGAAGTTACAGATTTTGGGAATAAAATGATCTCATCATTGATCAATACTTATAATGATTTTTATAGAAATATAAAAGAAAAGTTTGACAAAAGAAGATCAAAGAAGAAAGAAGATAATAATTATATTAAAGCGGGATGTGGAAATTGGGCATCATATAATTGATAATACGGGCACAAAAAAGATCTTAAAGCTCATATTTACTACGAATCTTCTTTCCGAAAATATTTTAGGTAAAATTTGAATTGTATACGGACCTACTTTCATCATTCCCACATATTTTGATGCCTTTACTTTGCGATAAAGGAGTTTTAAAACCTCAGCTCCCATTTTATGATTTAATCTTTCAATTTCCCTTATTCCTGCCTCTTTAATCTTATCTTTAACTTTTTGAAGGGCCTTAGCTTCATATTCATAAAAAGAAATGACATTTTGAGAATAATTGGAAGGGGGCATTATTATTAGAATGTTTTTTTTATTGATCCAAACCAAAAGTTCTTTGTAATACACTTGAAAATTTAACCTCTTCATCATCTCTGTAATCATGGATCTTGGAAGGGTAGTTATTACGTAAATATAAATCACTTTCTTCAAAAACCCCCTCAAATTCATCTTCTAAAGATTCCACAAATCCAGCAGGCTTGGAATTTTTATTTTTATATTCACCTAAAACCATTCTTAATTTATCCCAGTCATTATAGAAATATTCCTTTAATAAGGGGAGTAGTTTTTCATACCAAATATTCAACAGAGATTCTTCTAAATTTTATTAATCCACATATTTCATTAACTCTCTGATATAAATCCTATATCTGAATATAGAATGAACGAGTATGCCCTATAAAACAGTCAATTATTTATGCGAAAGACACCATATGTAGATTAGAGCTCAAAAAAGGCTTCATATGAGGAAATTTCGATATTCCGCACCCCAATAAAAAACACAAAAAACGTGATAAAATTGAGTAAATACGATAATATTGTTAGGGACCCAAAAATATGCGGGGGGGCTCCAGTCATTAAGGGAACCAGAGTCTTAGTTATGGATATTTTAGACTGGATAAAGGAGGGAAAAGCTTTTCAAGAAATCCTTGAGAACTTTCCAACAATATCAAGAGAGGATATAAGAGCAATAATTTCATATGCTCAAGACATAATCGCAGGAGAGACTGTCATCTATGGATCTAACGACTATC
>CAZDJH010000467.1:0-3420 GCA_964505645.1 uncultured archaeon
ATTGTATATATACTAGGGTAGCATAGAACATAGCTTCAACTCGAAGATTGAAACGGTAATTTCGCAATCATTTTTAAGACTTTTGTATTAATGTAGCATAGAACATAGCTTCAACTCGAAGATTGAAACCTGTACTTTTCAAGCCATATCTCAATATTAATCAGTGTAGCATAGAACATAGCTTCAACTCGAAGATTGAAACACTTAGTTAAATTGTTTCCACCTACCGCGTATAGAAGTAGCATAGAACATAGCTTCAACTCGAAGATTGAAACAATGAAACATTTATATTTTCTTTTCAATTTTATCGTAGCATAGAACATAGCTTCAACTCGAAGATTGAAACACATAGGTCTTACTGACGGGGCATCCGAGAAAAGGGGTAGCATAGAACATAGCTTCAACTCGAAGATTGAAACGTCAAACGCTAAATACCACCCGTGTTGACCCACCGATTGTAGCATAGAACATAGCTTCAACTCGAAGATTGAAACGGATATCTCTTTGTTATTGTTACATTTCGATCAGAATGTAGCATAGAACATAGCTTCAACTCGAAGATTGAAACAGACAACTGTCTTCTACTTGATTATCAGCAATATCGTAGCATAGAACATAGCTTCAACTCGAAGATTGAAACTCTTGAGAAAGCTCTCGTATTCTGAGATTTTAAGTGTAGCATAGAACATATCTTCAACTCGAAGATTGAAACTCTTCTGAATATCCGAATTCGTCTACTCTTTTCAGTAGCATAGAACATATCTTCAACTCGAAGATTGAAACAACAGAGGGGTGTTCTATACAGGATGTCTCGGGTGTAATATGTAAAACAGTAGCATAGAACATAGCTTCAACTCGAAGATTGAAACAGCCATAGTTATTTGAAATAGGTCGATGTTAAATGAGTAGCATAGAACATAGCTTCAACTCGAAGATTGAAACTCTTCTTCTGAACTGCCATCCATGCCTTTTTGGAAGTAGCATAGAACATAGCTTCAACTCGAAGATTGAAACCTTTTTCAATCCACTTCTTTGTTAGCCTCGTTAGGAGTAGCATAGAACATAGCTTCAACTCGAAGATTGAAACCTAAAAAATCAAATTCTGGATCTACGATTAGAATTTTTGTAGCATAGAACATAGCTTCAACTCGAGGATTGAAACAATATGAAATATGCGTATAAGATGGCACGAGACATCAATAAGGGGCTCGGAAGCGGCGGTATTTCCATTGGAAAAAATTACATCCTTATTTACAAAACAAAAGAGGGATTTATTTTCGAACAAACCCTAAGTAAAAAATTTAAAAAATTTATAATTTATAGTATTTAAAGCATAATAAACATTCAACACCTATGTTGACTGAAATGAGAAAGGCAATATTAAAAATCGCTGATGAATTAAACCGATATAAGACTTTTAATTGGAGGATCGGGGGGACGTCTTGCTTATTCATTCAGGGGGTAGATATAGAGCCTTCTGATATTGAGCTAATCACATCAAAAAAGGGCGCATTTAAGATAAACCAGATTTTCCAAGATTTTGAAGAAAAACCCGTCAGATTAGAAAAAGATAAATATTTTTCTTGTTTTTTAGGAATATTTAAAATAGATGGGATAAAAGTTGAGGTCCAAGGCGAATTAATATTTACCAATAGAGGCCAAAAGATTGATTTGCTAGAACCTATCACATCCATACAAGTTGATAATATAATGGTTCCTGTTTGTTCTCTCGAGTTAATGAGAGAAAGATATCAGAAATATGGCGGTAATCGGGCAAAATTAAAAGTCCAGAAGATAAATGAGCTTTTGCAATGTAAAAAGTCGCTTTAAGCGAATTTAGATGTATTTATCGTCCTTATTTTTATTCTCAAATTAACACGCTTTCTCATGCAAGTGTGCAAAAATAAATATGTACTTTGCTTTAAAATATCGTAACAAAACAAGGTGAAATAAATTACCTCCATTATGTATAAAAGTCCAATAGAATACAAAAAAAAAGTTAATTACTTACTCTTAACTTAGGAATCTTCATCTTCTCCGTAGCATAGAACATAGCTTCAACTCGAAGATTGAAACATTATCTTGGCTTGCTGCTCTGTGTAAGCAGAGTTTTCCTGTAGCATAGAACATAGCTTCAACTCGAAGATTGAAACAAAATCCACTTTTTTAGCATTTTTTCATGTATAAACCGTAGTATAGAACATAGTTTGGCTTAGAGCTGCCCAATCCAAACAGACTCCATCTGCAAACTACCCTCTAACATAAACTATAAAACATAAAAACCCTTACAATAGTAATAAGGTAGGTTAAAAACCAAAAATGATCTGAGGCTCCATGATTAAATTCCATCTTAGGCTATGTCCAGTAAACGAGCAAGTCAAGCCCTATGAGGTTCCTTTTGGGCACGTTTTCCAAGGGGTTATCTTCGGTTGGCTCCACGAACAATGTCCTCGGCTCGTCCATGAACTTCATACCTACGAGAAAGTGCGCCCTTACGCCATCAACTGCCATATACACCGCAAGAAGCCGCTGGTGGGGTTTACGATCGTGTCCTATAGTTACCCGCTCACGAGCGCCTTAATTCAGGCCATCCGACCGCTGGAGGGCAAGATTCTGACGGTCGCCCGGAAAAAATATCGGATAAACCGGTTAGAAATCGAGAAGGTTTTTCTCGAAGAACTCATCAATCAATCGGAACCCGTACGCCACTTTCACATCAGATTCGCGACGCCCGTCCAATTTCACACGGCGAAGGGAAATTATCCCGTTCGGTTCCCCCTTCCATCTCTATTATTCGGTAATTTATCGACGATTTGGAATAATATCACAAAAAAGACCGCCCAAATTGACCGTCAAAACTTTCTCCGCTGGGTCGGCGCCCATTGTTATCCCAGCGGGTATCGGATGCGCTCGGCTCAATATTTTATCAAAACGTCCCAAAAGGTAGCGGGTGGGCAAGGCTTTGCCTCATATCGTATTAAAACGCCTAACCAAAGGTTTTATGAGGATTTTAACAAAGGTTCATCTGAAACCCTCGCAGAAGGGAAGGCAGAACAAATTAGGGCGCATTATATGAATAATAGCCGATGGGTCGACATTCTATGCCGGTTGGGGGAATACACCAACGTAGGAGGCAATCGCACGGCAGGAATGGGCGTCTTTCTCTATTATCCAAAGAAATATATTCATAAAAGACAATCAGCTGAAGTAATTTCGCCTCCTATCTGAAGCAAGTTGAATCAAATCAAGGAACATATTTAATATCAAATATATTAATATGAAATATAAATACATTAATGTAAGAGGCATTGAAATGAAATCAATAATATTAATTGAAATACGAATACATTAAATTAATATCAAATAAATTCTTGAGTTACTAAGTTATTAATTCGCTTTTATTCTTTGTGCTTTTTATGA
>CAZDJH010000468.1:0-3412 GCA_964505645.1 uncultured archaeon
GTTCCATGGGTTCCGGAAAAATCTTTAGTTGAAAGGAATTCATCAAACTCATCTATTAATTCGATTAATTGCGGTGGTAGGGTCTTTTGGGCTAGAAGTCCGATTTCTATGGGGGTACGATAAGACTTTTCGAAGCGCCTCACCCGACCCCGCGCCTGAATACCCACGCTCGACCACGTGAAACGCTTACGTGCATAGATCCCTTGGAGCCCGTCGCAGGTAATTAATAACGAGTTGGTTGCTGGATTTAACACGCGGACGACGGGTTCAAACCATTCCTTCTCAAAGTCTTGGGCTTCATCGATCAATATCGCATCATACAATACGGGCGTATATTCCTTATCGTTCACTACATTTAAAAACAACTTGGGGACAAACTCTTGAAAAAAATCCGTGAACTTGTCCTCTTTTTTAGCTTTCCTCTCCGCTTCCTTGTAAATATTGGAGTACTCGTTATCTCCGCTGAGGATATATTTGCGCGCCCAGCCGTGGTAAGTTTCTATGGTAAGGTCGGCTTGATAATCTTGGGGGTTTAATAAATGGAAGATCAGCTTGCTCAATAGCTTATTATAACACAAAATCAGGATGCGCCAATCGGGATATTGGAGGGCGAGATATCGCGCTCTAGCGATCAAAAGAACGGTTTTTCCGCTCCCCGCTACCCCGAAAATGAGACGATGCCCTTCCCCCAATTCTCTCGCAAGCTTCTCTTGCTTTTCATCCAACAGTTTTACCCGCTTTTCGGGGGTGAAATATTCCAATAAATTTCTTTGGTTAGGAGTGGGGAGGCGACTCGTGGGGATCAAATTTGCCCTAAGAATTCGGAAATTATTTTTGGAGATCTGTAAATGAATCGGCAAAATATCCGCCATGAACTTTTTAAAGTTTTCATTTCTCTTAATATTTTCACCGAAACAGGTATGCACATATTGCGGGGTAAAGTTCCGAATTTTTTCAGACACCAGATGATCTTTAGATATATTGCTGAATGCGACAACGCGAATGATAGGTATTTCCACGTGATCGGGAAAGTTGCAAAAGTTGATAATATCTTTTACGCCCCGCCAATACTGGTAAGTTTGGTCGAAAGGGTTCGTGATTTGAGTAGTCTTTTCGCCTTGGAGTTTTTCCCATTTACCCGATTTGGAGATCGTTTTCAGCGTTTTTTCCGAATAATCCTTGATTTCGGCGATAAATATCCCAAAAGAGGGCGATAAAACCAAGAAATCGGGGCGAAGTTCTCGAATATTCGGTTCAAAATAGATATAGACGTTGTTCTGTTCTGAAAAATAGGTCTCAAGCCTATTGAAAAACGACCTTTCGCCAGACGTCGCGTTTGGGGATGGTTCACTGAGACTCTTAACCATTGTTCGATCTTCCTCCTTATAGGTTAGTTTCGGATACTTTTTCAAATTAATGATAAGTTATAAATTAACTCCCTTTTCTTAACTTCAAAGCAGCCTTTATTAATAGCTTCATATACTTAAATATATATATTTACCCTTCTTCCATTTTCATAATGAACGAGAAGGAATTTAAGGTTAATGACTTTATTACCCTAAAACTGGAAGAAGAGGGGACAGTTATTTACGTGGGGGGAGAACTTTTTCAGCAGTGTAAGTATTTGATTTTTAATCTCGATAAGGAGGGGTTGGAGAAATACGACGAGATTAGATCAATTGACGAGCTTGAGCAATGGGACAGAAGTCATGAGTATAATCAACTGCAAATACCTCTCGAGGTGGAGTTCTGGGGGCATTGCTCGAACTTGCAGGCATGGGAGGAAAACGACTATGATACCCGCCTTTTACACCGTTCTCTTGCGTTTCCGCTCCTAGAGGAGCTTAAGAACTTAGGGGATGTCAAGGCAGCCACGGTTTTTAATGGAGAGGTTGCTAAAAGGTTCATTGAGGGAAATCAAGCGGTTATTAACTTTATTTTTGAGCAAAATTACCTTGAAGATTTTACATCCGAAGAATTGCGTGTTCTATTTGAAAATATTAAGGAACCCCTCCAGATAAAGTACTTGAACCTATCAAATCTTGAGATTGAACACTTACCAAATTCTATTAAAGCCTTTCAGAATATAAGGGTACTTGATTTGTCCCGAAACCAGATATCAAAATTACCCAAGTCAATTAGGGAGTTATATAAGCTAGAGAGATTATTGATAAGTGATAACAGACTTGAGAGTCTGCCCAAAACCATTGGAGATCTTTTTTCACTTAGGGAATTAGATATAAGCAATAATAATTTGACTTGCCTTCCAGATTCTATAGGGAATCTCACTTCAATGGTGAATTTAAAGCTGGATCGAAATCAACTAAGGGAGATCCCCGAATCTATTGGCAACTTTACCTCTCTTAGGAGTTTATTGCTAAATAAAAACAATCTTATATACCTTCCCGAATCTATAGGAAATCTGGGCTCACTCAAAACAATGGAGATAAACCATAACAAACTAACAAGTCTTCCCGAATCGATTGGGAACCTTCATCAGGTTGAAAAGTTGAAGTTGAACAGGAATCGAATCGCAAGACTTCCAGAATCTATTGCCAACTTAAAATCTCTTAAGGAAGTGAGATTGGAAGGAAATAATTTGAAAGAAATTCCAAGATCATTATTAAGGCTCAAAAAGCTTCAAAAAGTTACATTAGATGATAATCAAATAAGCCACTTTCCAAAATCGGTTTTAATGCAAAAACATTCCCCCTTTTTTGGTTTGAAAAACAATGCTTTATCGCCTTCTTTCATGAAATCCATCTCCCTCGAAGTTTTAGTTCGTAATTTGCTAAAAAGAAATAAATCAGGGTTGGCTTTTAAAATAGTAGTGGCTGGCGACAAATACGCGGGCAAGTCTTCGCTGATATTGCGCTATTTGCATCATAAATTCGAAGATTATTTTCTTAAGTGGAGGAAGTATTTCTTCATTAAGGATATTCACATATTCGGAGAGAATTTGGTGAAGCTTCTTATATGGAAACATTTTGGAGGGGGAACCATTCAAAAGTTGCAACCAGGATTTAGATTCGGAGCACATGCTGCTCTACTATTAATCGATTTGACGAGAGAACTAAACCTCAAGAAAATAAAGGGATGGGTTGACTTTCTACGGGAGGAACAAAAAAGGCTTCCAATTATGCTCATTGGAACTAAAGCGGACCTTAAGGATCAAATCAAGGTGCAAAAAGAGTCCTTAATTAGTATTAAGGAACGATTTCGCATGAACTCAATGTTTATCACATCCGCCAAAACAGGAAAAAATATAGAGGAAGTCTTTAATGATCTTATAAATATAGTAATAAGGTATGCATTTTTCGGTTAGGCTTATAGGTGATTGCATAATAGGTTTAACAAACTTTAACTGACTGCGAAAGAAGTCCCCTACATTTATGTAGGGGATGAATTTCGC
>CAZDJH010000469.1:0-3412 GCA_964505645.1 uncultured archaeon
AAGCGATTAAGAATTCAACAGATCCAGATGAATTGAATAACTATTTAATAGAGTTGGCTCAAAACCCAAAAGATAACTACATAAATCTCGTAAATTATTTCATTAAAAATTTATCAAATCAACTTCTTAACAAAATCAGGATTAATTTGGTATATCTGATTGGAGAAATATCATCGAAAACAGAAATTAGTCTAAAGCAATTGAACTTTATGAAAAATCAATATATCTTTTCGGATCGCTGGGAACGGAATGAAATTATAAAATCGCTTATAAAAATAGCGAAAAAACAAAAATTGCATGAAAATTTAATTGAATTAATAGTGAACGCAGTAAAGGAAGATTACCTTCCCCTAAAGAAAAATGCTCTTGAATGCTTAATAAAGATTGAGGACTTTCCAAAAGAAAATCTAAAAAATATTTTTTTGACGCTAAATACAGATGAAACAGAGATTCTTGATAAAGCACGCAAAATCCTAAAGAGAGAAATTCCAAACCAAAATAATTTATTTGGGCTTCTAAATAAGGATGAATTCCATAAAAATATCGAAAAAGTTGGCATAAGGAGCATTTTGCTTACATTTTTCAATTCAGTGGTGGATGTAGAGATGTTTAGGGATCTAATTGTAAATTCAGATTGGAAAAACCGTGCGAAGAAAATCTATCTTGATGAGATTGATACATTCGAGAAGATATTGCTTAAAAGACGCTAAAAAAAATCTGAAAATGTGAATTAATGAATCTTTATTTCTTAGCGCTCTCTATTACCGACAACTCCAACGTATATTGCTGTTTCATTTTCCCCGTCAATATCCAATAGACCATTCAGCTCTTGGTCATAAATCGCGCCGATAGTACAAGCACCCAAATTTAAAGATTCCGCTATTAAATAAAAATTTTGCCCAATATGACCGCAGTCCAAATAGATATATCTATAACATCGCTGTGAATATTTCCATTTCGAACGAGGAATGACGGCAGTCCAAACAAAATTAACCGCGGAGTAGTATGCTATTGCTTGATTAAGGCATGAATTAGCAACCCCTTCCCTAAAATCTCCTTCCTTTAAAAACACCAATTCATGGTTTTTAATGTTATAATGATAGATGCCCTTATCAAAATCCTTTACATTATTAATAGCAGGATAAATTTCGATGGGATAAAGTCCACCCGCAGAAGGTACAGTTCTAAAGTCCATTCTGGAAGTTCTTCGGGTAATTCCTGACATACCAAACAATAATAATCCCAATTGTTCGATACTTAATGGCTCCTCATTAAAAGAACGACTGGACCTTCTATTTTTGATCACCTTCCAGAAATCAACTCCTTCTGGAAATTCAGGTTCTGGTAATGTTATCCGTTTTATAGGATTTTCATAGTTCTTATATGTTTCTGGTTTGGATCCCCAATCTAATCTGTGCCTGGGAAGATTTCCACGTTCGTATTTTGATCTTTGCTGAAATAAATCCCCATACTTTTTGATCCGATCTTCATTTTCACTCATTGGTATTAATAAAGAGTCTTTAAGAAATAAAAAAGAATGCCCTTATATTTTGTAAATTCCACTTAAATTACTTTGGATACCCAATAGGAATTAAATATAATGGATCAAGATTATTAGGTAAATTTAACGTACTTACAACCGATTTATCTTGAAACGCTCCAATGGGAACTGACCCCAATTCCAATGAAGCGGCTTGTAAGTGAATGTTTTGGGCACAATGCCCTACCTCCATATGCGCATACCTTATCCCCCTTTCACCATACCTATCACAAATTCTCGAATAATCTACGCAAATGATAATAATTAAGGGGGCTCTAGATATAAAGTTCTGCCCTAAAGCATCAGATGCGAGCCCTTTAGATACGTCTTTTTGCATTTCTTGCTCTAATCTTCTCTCTTTAAAGTTATAATAAAATAATCCTTTTTCTATCAAATTTATATAAAATTCTAGCGGATATATAGCTCCCGCAGAAGGCACAGTCCGGCTTGAATTTTTAATTCCTTGTGCGGCCCATAGTATTTGAGAGATCTTCTCCAATTCGATCTCTTTATCTTTGAAATGTCTCACGCTCTTCCGCCTTTGTATACATTCCTCCAAACTCATGTCATGTTTTAATTTTGGTTTTATAAGTTCTATATTCATAGATAATCTTGCTCTTGAGGTAGTTAAAGTATAAGAATTAATACTCGTTATAATATTTTAAAATATAATCGAAATAATAGTTTATAGTAATATAGAATAAAATGATTGAAAAAGGAATTTTAAAAGGGGCAAATCGTAAGGAAGAGTCCTGGGAAAAGGTAAAGGTAGCCTTAAAGGAACCGTTTAAGGAGTCATTAGATAGATTTAGGAGCGATGTGCAAGATCGCGACGATTTTGATCCAACCGCCTTATTGCAGTTCGGACTCTTTATGTCCCAAGGAGTGATACATATTTTAAAGGATGTAGAATCGGTATTTGGGGAAAAAGGCCAAAATGTAGTTAACAAAGCGTTAATTAAAACGGGTTATGATATGGGAGGTCAGATGATTGATGTAGATAAGATTCCCGAGGGGATCTCTGATATTGAATTAATGAGTTTCCTCGCGACCATTATAAACACTCAAGCTTGGACCTCGATTGAAGTGCCTAGAATTGATAATGAAGATAAATGTTCCTTTGAAATTCTGTGGTGTCCCCTTCAAGATACCTATTCCGCATTCGATTGTCGTGTCCAGAGATATTTTGTTCAAGGGATCATTAATTATTTTCGCGATAATGTATTTGAGAACTCAGATTTTCAGATCTATTTTACGTCTACTATCCCCTCAGGAGCAAAAAGCTGCGATTTTGTGGTTGAGAAAAAGAAACTGGGGCAACCCGATAAATGGGAAAACTATTCCAATCAACTAGAAAGAAAAGCCTTGCGACACAAAAAAGATAATCCCTCTTAACTTAAGTTTTACCCCTAGAGTGCGAGAAAGCCACTTTGAGATTGAGTCAATTATTAATCTCTGGGATTTTTTTGTTTATTTTGCAGTTTTATAAAATAAATACATTAAGTTTAAAGAAAATTGAAATTTATTCCTTATATAGATTAATAATGTGATATCTATGTCATCAGAGAAAAATTTACCCGATTTATTTAAAAAGTGGAATAATTTGAATCAGAATGTTGCGGGCTCCTTTCAGGAATTGGATTTCTCAAGTATTAAGGATATTAGAAACATACAAAGGGATATTGAAGATAAAATTTATAAGATATTATTAGAAAATGCCCCTTCCTCTATACTGGAATTATTACCAACGGACTGCGGTACGATGGAACTCGGTTTAAATACATCTACGCAGAAATTCTATTTTCTAATGGAAGATCCGGAAGACCCAGAACTTATTCTTGCGATCACTATTGATGAGGATAATAACGTGGA
>CAZDJH010000470.1:0-3380 GCA_964505645.1 uncultured archaeon
CCTTTACATATTATTAAAGGCACACATGTGGAAGATCCGAAAAAATTTTTAGAAAATATTGTCTTTCAATTTATTATATTAATTCAATAAAATACATAAGGATATAATTAAATCATTGTATTACTAAAAAAATGAATGTTTATAAAAAGATAGAGGAAATAAAATTAGTACCGGTAGTTGTAATTGAAGATAGTAAAAACGCATTACCGTTAGCAGAGGCCCTTCTCTCCGAAAATCTGCCAATTATAGAAATAACTTTTAGAACCGATGCAGCGGCGGAATCTATATCTTTAATTAAAGAAGAGTTTCCAGAGATGGTGGTAGGGGCTGGTACAGTACTCCAGATCGACCAAGTAAAGTCTGCCATTAAAGCTAATTCCATGTTTATTGTTACCCCTGGTTTTAACCCTACAATCGTGAATTATTGTGTGAAAAGTAAAATCCCCATCGTTCCCGGATTAAATACTCCAACGTTTATTGAATGGGGTATGGAGATGGGTTTAAATCATTTTAAGTTCTATCCAGCAGATTTATCAGGGGGTCCCAGGATGCTAAAGCTCCTTTCTGGTCCGTATCCAGAAGCTAAATATATGCCTACGGGGGGGATTAATAATGAATCCATGTTGAAGTATCTTGAATTAGATAATGTTTTTGCCTGTGGAGGGAGTTGGATCGTAAAAAAAGACCTAATCTCGACTAATAATTTTGATGAGATTAAAAAGCGGGTAAATAAAGCTCTCTCATTAATTAAATATAATTTTTATTAATTTTTATTATGTAATGAAAAGATTCTAATTCAAGGAAGGTAAGATAATGACAAAACCTAATATATTATATATTTTAAACGACCATCAAACTTATTATGGTCACGGCTGTAATTTCGGGGGACCAGAAGTTCTTAGGCCTAATTTTAAGCCCCTTGTCGAGGGTGGAGTTGAATTCACTAATGCATGTCCACTCTGTGGACCTGCCAGACGCATAATGCTTACTGGTCTCTATCCTCACACACATAAGGAATTAATGAACGAGGTTAATCATCCCTTCGAGAGGGTAACTTATTTAGAGCTATTGGCAAATAATGGTTATGAAAACTCTAAGCTTGAACGTTCTATCCCCTTTAATTCCACACACTCTCACTTTTGAAATAGATTTTTAAGAAATCTTCAATCCTTGAAAATTTTATTCAACTCCTCCTTCAAAGAGGGTTGATGCGATAGGTGATCGGATGTAAGAAATTTAACCATAATATTCACAGCGGAATTAAGGTCTCTGTCCATCCGATGACCGCAATCGCAAGTAATATCACGCTCGGACAACTCGCGCTTCACTCTTTTCCCGCATTTCGCACAGGTCTGCGTGGTATTCGATGCCGCTGTCGCCGAGGTAAAGCCCTCCGATACGCCCGTTGCGCACCTTGAGTAAGTCTGCACTTCCCTTGAGGTGCGGCATTTGGACTAAGAGGTCGAGCAGTATTATCTTATCGGGCTCGTCTGCCTTCGCCAAACCCTCAAATCCCGGGATAAATTCGATTGATTCCATAAAAATAAATAGAAAAGCTCGTATTTAAATCTAACGGGGCGACGGCGTAGTGACTTACCGTTCCCCGATGACATCTTCGCGAGTCGTGCAGCCCTTCCGAAGGGGCTCCGCAAAGTGCTCCCTCCTCCCTCAGAGATGGCGTTTACAGCAAGATAGGAACATTAAAATTTAATGAATATCTGGATCTGGTATATATTTTAATTTCTCTTTCTCTTTGTTAAAGCTATTAGTTGTGCTACTCCATCCAAGCCATTTTTCGCACCGATATTTTATTAACTTTATGGTGAAATTATGAGGGGTATTTGCTCTCAAACCAGGATGGTTAAAGTCACCATCATCTGTGTAAAAGAAGTAATTGTCAGTTCTACTTCTACTTTGGGTAACATATACTGCTAAAGCTAAATGCTCTGCGTCCTCGCTGTGGATAAACTGTTCAAATATCTTATAGTGATTTATGAATCTATTATCCGAAAAGATAGAAACATAACCTGAAGACGTAGAAGGTCTCACTACCCAATGTCTGACTAAACTCCTTAACTCACTCTGAAGCATATTTCTGAACGCATTCAAGCCATTTATCATTTTAGTATAATTTAGAGTTTGATAACCTTTTTTCCGGAATATTTTAAACATGAGTTTAATAAACTCCTTATCCCGATTTGCCCCTTGTAATATCAAAGTCTCTATATGCTGAATATTGGGCGGATTTAATGATCTCAAATAAGGGTTAAGCTCCCTCTTTAGACTATTCCATAAATTTCGAATTTTTTTTTGTATCTCCTTTTCAACCGAAAATAATAAAATAAAGTTTCTTGGATTTGAGAAACTTTTAAAAAAAGGGATGGCAACGGGATGCAGTCGTGAGACTGGATTTATATACCCAAATATCAAATTCGCATCTATATAATAGTAATACAAATTGATTCAGAATTAGTATTTTTCAATATAATAGATGAATTGCCTATGGATATTTTGCATATACACGATATCATTTAGTAGATATTCTTTCTCTTTCTCTACATCCATTTCAATGTCGTTAATAATCATGTAATATTGCTCAACAACTCTATAAAAAACTAGGAAGAAGCCCTTCACAAGGTTGATAAACTGGTCCAAAAGGTTTTCTCTGATCCTCCGCGCTTTTACTTGTATTCTATTAATACTTGTGTCAAAAGTTTCCAACGCTTCGATAAATGCATCCACACAAGTAGTAATGTTATAGATCCAATCCATCATGAACTCGTCCTGCTTGGGATTTTCCAAGGACCCTTCGATCGTATCTTTGTATTCTTCCATTATCCCTTTAAACTCGTCCCCGAGTTCTTCTAATCGGCCCTCTATCAACTCATCATTTGAGAGCTCATCATCATAAGGTAGATTGAATCGTTTATCTAAATATCTCATTAACTTTTCAACATCCTTTATTGTTCGATAATCCTTTCGCTCACTAAAGAAGGAATAAATCTCCATAAAAATATCTTGGATGTTGATCTCCCTTGTATCCCTCTCGCTTATAACCCTCCCTATATTGAGTAAGGGCTTCGCCATAAACAACTCGTAACTAAGAGGTGAAGATGCTATTTTAATCAGCCTTGTTTTTATTGTTTTTTGCAAATGTACACACACTTGCATATACATTAATATTTTGACTTTTTTTAAATTTTTATATTTTTAAACTTATCATTTTATTTTTATGGAATACACTATGACAACTTATTAAAAATAGGTATGCATTCAGGGTGGTTTACCTTCCGAACTTTTTAATCCTTTTCAAATTTTAATTTCATATTTTTCAAATCCAACCTGGGTCTAATACTTAAAGACTTAATTTAATTATTTTT
>CAZDJH010000471.1:0-3378 GCA_964505645.1 uncultured archaeon
CTCCCATCTCATAAACAACTAGGACACCGCAATCGCGGGAAGCCTATAGATTAAATTGGGTAAAACCTAGAGAAACCGTCTAATAATCTTTTAATAGATCTTCTTAATATCAAGAAGACAAGTCAATACATCGGCTCTTGAGGGCTCGTAGAAAGCCACCTCATCAGGTTATAGTTAACAGTAGCGAAGGCTATAGATATTTTTTTGGCGGTTATAGCATATGAAAAAAGTCTTGTTGTTAGAAGCGAACTTTAGTTCGTAAGGAATTTTTATTCCAATATCATCATCTTTATAAAGTCTTAAAAATCTCAGAAAGTTTTCTTCCAACAATTAATCCTTTTCTGTGATAAATATGAAAAAATCAATATAAAAAAATTATTTTTTAAAATGGTGAAGCAGTTTTAGAAAAATGCTCTACCGTTTTTTTCGGGTTATCGTTATCATTACAATTGCAATTGCCTCCAACTCTAGTTTAATCTTTGAATTTCCAACTCTTGTTTCACATAAATTCTTGATTCATCATGAGACAATTTCCTACATATTTTTTACAATCTCCTCATAATTCATGTTTATAATGAAGGATTCTTTTAGTTCTTTATATTGTTTTACGTTATCGTCCTTAAATCTGATGTATAAACTTTTCTTCTCCTCTTCAAATTCATTTATTTTTAAGATATCCTTTAAAGGGATGAGATAAATATTAATGATTTGAGGGAAGTTTTTGTCAATTACACAACCAAAATAAGGTTTGCAGTCGAAATAATTGCAAGCATGTTTTATTTTTGGAACATTCTTGGATGGTACAGTAATTTTTTCTTCTTCAGTGCCTTTTTTTCTAGTTCTACTCTTTACAGAAACACCAATTCTTTCATCTTTGGATTTGCTATAGGAAACAATATCAATTCCAGTATAATCAACCAAAACGGGCTCATAATTCCGTTTAGATAACCAATACATTATTATCATCTCTCCGAAATCACCCAATATCTTTGAATGTCTTTTGCTTTTATTCATTTTTTATTTTTCACCTCTTTTTACCTATTTTTCTTTAATTGACTAATAAAATAATGATTTAAAAATATATTATTATGATCTCCTAATATAATCTCATAATTTATGTATCAGTATTCATTGAAGTAAAAATTTAATTTTTTTTTGCTTAATTTCCTATCCTCCGTTATCGCTCTTAAAGAATTTAATTCCGGAGTACTCAATCACACCCAATCTTGTGGTGCGACCTTTGCCTAAATTTGATTTTGGAAGATCATTTATAATCTCACCTATCATTCGCAATAAGATAAAAAGGATCGAAAAAACACTTAATTTTGCGAATCTGTTTTAAATATGAACTTTAAGACCGAGATTAAGACTACTTATAACAATATACCAGCGGAAGACTATTTCAATGGGGTGTGCCCGCAATACCAATCCAAGAAGATAGGTATCCGCTCCAGCTATAAAAAAGTCTTTTACTTTGATTTAACTAGAAAAGGACAATTTAATTTGTTTAGTTGGTCAATATTCAATGAAGATAATCTTTCGACTTTAAGCGAAACTGAGAGAGAGCAGCTCCAATTATTACATAATCGGCTTGAGGAAATACCATACATTACAATGATAAAGGCGAATATCAAAAAAAATGATTCAGATTATAAAATTAACACATATTTTATGAGGCTACTATTTTAAATATATACATAAAAATTTTGCTCTAACCTATGATACTTTAATTTTTAAAGGGATACTAAATTTTTTTTGGTTAATTTTTTTTGGAATACATGATTTAAACTATAAAGCTGCATCATTAAGAAAAGGGAAAAAAAATGGCGAAAAAGAGAAAAGAAATTAGCCTTGATGATTTAGAAGAGGAATTAGCAGAAGAAGGAGAGATCCTCGAGGAGATTGAGGAAGAAGAGGGAGAAGAGGAAGAAGAAATAGAAGAGATCGAAGAATTTAGTTTAGAGGATATCTCACCGGAAGAGGAAGTAGAGGAAATTTTTGAAGAGGAGGAGATTCCACGAGAGCCAATCCCCGAAGAAGTAGAAATTCCAGAAGAGGAGATTATTGACGAAAGAATCTATACCATTCCCCTAAAATATGCCCGGAAGGGACCCCGCACGAAGTGGGCTAAAAAAGCGGTAAAATATTTGCGTTCGTTTATGGAACAGCATTTCAAACCGGAATACTTAATTATCTCCCAAGAAGTAAATGAAAAGATCTGGGAGCGCGGAATTAAGAAACCGCCCAGAAAAATTCGAGTATTAGCCAGAAAGAATATAGATGGCTTAGTTTATGTCGATCTTGCATAATAAGAAAAGCCTTTTGATTTATTGATCACAATTAAAACAAGTTATTAGGTGCAGTATTTTGAATTTTTCCTTTTTTTTACAAACAAAAAATAATTTCACCCCTCTATAATGGCTATAATCAAAACGGAGATTTTTGGAAGGAGTTTAATCGGAGTATTTTTAGAAACAAATAATTCTTTTGTATTATATCCATCAACCTTAAATAAATCAGACCTTAGTAAATTAAAGCAAATTTTTAACGTCCCTTGTTATTCCTTGACGATTAATAACTCTAATCTTTTGGGCATTTATTCTGCAAGCAATAAATACGGCATTATACTGCCCGAAATAATTAGAAATGACGAGCTGGGTGATATAGCCCAAGATATAAAGGATTTAGGGGACTCCATGCGCGTTGAGACCTTAAAATCGCGAGATAACGCATTTGGGAATCTCATCCTATGCAACGACAAGGGAGCTATTATAAGCTCCTTACTGCGTCCGTATAAAGAACAAATTGCGGATGTCCTAAATGTGGAAACGGTTGTCTACGATTTTGCGGGAATGATATTGCCTGGTTCCATAGCGATAGCCAATAATAACGGCTGCTTGGTACATCCTTTAGCGAATAATGCTGATATTGACTATATTTCATCTGTTCTTAAGGTAGAAACTGATGTAAGTACCATCAACAGAGGGGCACCCTACCTAAGTGCTGGCGCAGTGGTCAATGACGAGTTTGGAGTATTTGGCTCCCGAACTACTGGCCCCGAAATGATGAGATTAACGAATGTCCTACGATTATGAATTTATTATTTAATATTCGCTTTTTAAGAAACATTATTTCTCATTTCTTTCTATATAATATATTATAACCTTTCTTTACGTATTTGCATAAGAAATATTCATAATTTACCAAATTTTAATTTTATTGCTTTTAAACGAATATTAATAGATAAAAATAATTTTAAAATTAAGTGCAAAAATAAATAAATATAGTCTTTTGCCATAATTATTTTAGATTGTATATATCCAGATATCACTTCCTTTCGCAAGATGATACGAAATCTAACCATACATTGAGAAAGCG
>CAZDJH010000472.1:0-3350 GCA_964505645.1 uncultured archaeon
TTGGAAAAGTAATTCTACCCGCAGAATGCGATTTGATATAAAAAAGATATAAAAAGATAATAAAAAAAATTAAAGATTTAACCTTCCCTTGCTCTTAAAGCTTTTTTATCGATTTTGCCGATAGTTGTGAGTGGAATATCCTCCACCAATTCAATAACTTCAGGAACCTTGTATTTGGCTAAATTTTCCCTTGCGAAATCCCACATCTCCTCTTTGATTTCTTCGCTAGCTCGATATCCTTTTTTGAGCTTGATGTAAAGCTTAACCTTTTCTGAGCCCGGTCGATCAGAATCGGGAATCCCAATTGCGGAAGCCAAATCAACAGCGGGATGCTTACTCATTTTGTTGTCTATCTCAACGCTGAACACTTTATAACCCGAAACGATTATCATATCCTTGGTTCGGTCCACGATGCGTAGATATCCATCCTCATCCATAATTCCCACATCGCCGGTATAAAACCAGCCGTCTCTGAGCGCGTGCCCCGTTTCCTTTGGCTTATTCCAGTACCCATGAAATATTTGGGGGCCCTTAATTACGACCTCTCCCGCCTCTCCAATGGGTAGTTCCTTCTCTTTATTTTCCACGTTTACAATTTTTAAATCGGTATTAGAAACGGGAAGGCCAACTGTGCCAATCTTTCTTTTCCCAGCGTAGGGGTTTGCAGTTGCTATGGGTGACGCCTCTGTCATACCATAAACCTCTAATAGTTTATGTTTTCCCACGACGTCTTCAAATCGATTTATACTATCCGCAGGAAAAGGAGCCGCACCGGAAATATAGAGCCGAATGGAACTCAAATCCAATTCCTTAAACCGAGGATTATCCAGAAGCATTAAATACAAGGTCGGGACATTAACCATTACATCAGGTTTCCACTTCTCTATTAAATCAATCATATGATCTGTATCTCGGGGGTTGGGAATTAATAGTTGGGTTCCACCGTAATATACTGACCCTAGACCCATAAAAAGCCCTGCTAAATGGAAGAAGGGAAATCCACTTATATAAATATCCTCACCAAATTTTACATCTATTTCCCACCAATGAGACACTTGATATATATTGCAAATCTCATTTTGATGTGTTAGCATAGCGCCTTTTGGAGGTCCCGTGGTACCACCGGTATATTGAAGAAAGCATAAATCCTTATTTGGTTTAATTTTTACATTAGGCGGATTCGTATTTGAATATTGCTCTAATATATCTAAAAACTCAAAAAATTGTAAACCCTCAATAGGCTCCACTTTTCCCGAGGGAATTTTTTTTAGAAGCTTGCCCAGAAACTTTTTTATCGGATTTAGACCCATCATATCAGAAATATTCGTCGTGACAACAATTTCAACTTGTGTTTTTCCACTGCTTAGGGCCTTTCGGACGCTTTCTTCGTAAAATTGGTCCATTGTTACTAAAACTTTTGCATTGCAATCAGAGACTTGATATATGATTTCATTAGGCGTCAAGAGAAAGTTCAATCCGGAGATCACGCAGCCATTGTAAAAACCTCCGTAAAGGGCGGTAAGGTATTGGGGGCAATTGGGAAGGCAGATGGCGATAGTATCTCCTTTTTTGAACCCATTTTCGCGTAGAAAGTTCGCAAAGGATATCACTCTTTTTTCAAATTCGTGATAAGTTGCGGTGGCGCCCATAAATTCGTAGATAATCGAATTTGGATATTTTTTCACGGAATTTCTTAGGGTATCCGCCAAAGATATCTCATCAAAATCTATTTCTGGTTTAACAAAATCATCATAATGTTCGATCCATATTTTTTCCACTTTTTATCACTTATTAAATTATGAATTTCATTAAGTATCATTATATTCTTTTTAGCATTTAAATACTTTTCTTACTATTGATGTTAAGAATGAAAAGAAATTTTTTAAAAATGTATAAAAAATATGAAATGTTAAGGTTTTTATATGAATTTTAGGTTGGTATTATATCGATCATCTACGTTTATGGTTGAAGGTTGAAGGTTGAAAATTTTAAATTGGTTTAAATTTTACCATAAAGGATATAACATTTAATCTAAAAAAAGCATAAAAAGGTATAAAAAAAGTAAATGATTCCAATTACCTAATCAAGTAGGTTAAAATCAAATTTTTCATAATTGTTTTTAATTTTGGCGCTCAGAAATATCGATATAATCTTTATCAAGCATTCCAACATATTTAAGCCTGGGTCTAATCAGTTTATTTTCCTTCAATTGTTCTATAGCGTGAGCAACCCATCCTGCAGAACGCGAAGCTGCGAATAGCGGAGTGAATGCATCAATCGGGATCCCTAATATATGTAGGAGAGATGCCGAATATAGGTCCACATTTGGATAAATTGCTTTCTTTTTGATCATATAATCGGCAAGGATTTCGGTCATTTCAAAGATATAATCTACATTCTTATGATCATGATCTGCGCTGGTATCAATTCTATCTATTTTATCTCCATTCATATATCTGTGAAAGAAATCCTTGGCAAGGCGGCGCAAGATTCGAGCCCTTGGATCCCACGTTTTATAAACGCGGTGGCCGAAGCCCATTATTTTTTCCCCATTGGCAAATTTATTTTCAACCCACGGGATGACATTTTCTTTTTTCTTAATTTCATTGAACATATATTTAATTACGGCCTCGTTTGCACCACCGTGTAAGGGGCCTCTAAGAGTCCCCACAGCGCTTGTAATTCCACTGTACAAATCTGATAAGGTTGATAGGGTCACTCGACAGCTAAAGGTACTTGAATTGATGCTGTGGTCCGCGTGGCACATGAGTACTTTATCAAAGGCGTCGGCAAATTGTTCAGAAGGTTTTTCACCGGTCATCATGTAGTAATAATTTTCTGCATGATTTAAGGACCCGTCATCTGAAGGTTCAATAAGCGGTTGATTTTGTTGGATGCGATGCGAAAAAGCGATAATGGTGGGCATCTTTGACATTATTCTAAGCCCCTTACGAATGTTTGCATCTTCAGTATAAACATAATCTTCGGGGTCGTAAAGCGATAATGCAGAAATTGCGGTTCTCAATAATTCTATTCTAGTGGTATTTCTCGGAAAACTCTTCAAAATCCGTAAGACATTATCAGGGATATTTCGTTCCTTTATTAATAGGTCTTTATGATTCTTTAATTCCGATTTAGTTGGTAGTTCTCCATAGATTAGTAGATAGGATACCTCTTCAAAGCTAGAATTTTCTACTAAGGTCTCAATTGGATATCCCCTATAATAAAGCTTTCCTTGCTTTCCATCAATAAAAGATATTAAGGATTTATCTACATAAATTCCTACTAATCCCTTATGGACGGGTATATCTTCCAACTCCTCATAATCCGCTACGATTGGTCTAGTATCT
>CAZDJH010000473.1:0-3344 GCA_964505645.1 uncultured archaeon
AAAAAGGGCTCAGATATTGGCAAACTATATGGAAATGGAGCGTTAAATTATGCTAAAAAAATTGGATATGATCGGGTGCCAGAAGTGAAGGGACAAGGAATGTCTGCATATGACCCACGAGTCTTTAAGGGAATGAGTGTGACGTTTGCTACTTCTCCTATGGGTGCAGATCATACCGCAGGAGCCGCAATCGTAGGGAGAAAAGCACGGCAAGGTAGAAATTATGGAGA
This sequence comes from uncultured archaeon, assembly GCA_964505645.1. Taxonomy (GTDB): domain Archaea; phylum Asgardarchaeota; class Lokiarchaeia; order Sigyniarchaeales; family SOKP01; genus TEKIR-8. The sequence goes on from CAZDJH010000473.1 coordinate 231, forward strand.
ATTAACGGAAAATGAAAATAAATTGGAATTATCTTATGAATTACAAATCTATACAACGGTGCTTGATTCTATGGGATGCTGCTATTTTATTGGCCCCAGCTATGAAAACATGGCACTAATAGCGAATGTATTAAATGCGATGTATGGAACGGATTTGGAAAGGAATGACGTTATCGCAATCGGCAAAAAGATTCTGGAAAACGAGGTTTCTTTTAATAAAAAGGCGGGCTTGGATGAAACTTCAAATGATTTACCAGAATTTTTTAAAAATGAAGCATCCGAACCAGTTAAACTGAAGGTTGATTTAGATTCGGAAGATCTTCATGAGTTTTGGAATAAATTAAATGAATAATTACTTCACTTAACAATTTTTCTTCTTTTTCTTCTTTTACTTCAACCAATCATATCTATAAATATTTTAAATCTCCTTTCCGGAACATCATATATTCACTAAGAGAAATGCAACACATTCCTATAATCGTTAATGTAAGAGATAGAAGGGAAAGTACTCTCAATTCAAGGCTGAGAAGAAGGAAAAGAACCATTAAAACGCAATATAGACCTCCGAAAAAAAGAAATAGAACTTTCCTTTTTTTAAATATAGAAATTGAAAAATTCCAGCACACAAGGAGGGAAAGTACTTTTAAAATTTGGAACACCCAGGCTAGATAATCCATTCGACTGAAATGAATCTTGATGAAAGACACAGGAAGCAAAAAGAGTATAATTGAATATCCTAACAATGCTATTTGAATATTTTGACTTCTTTCTATAACTCCGTTCACTGTTAATTTCCATGCAACATAGAAACATAACCAAGGAATAACGCTAAAAATATATATTAGGAGGAATAAAATATATTCTATTTGTATAATATCCGAAACAATTGTTAATGGAATCGCTGTGGTTATTAAAAATAATCCAGAAAACCGTATTGTATTTTCAGCTTTTGATTTTATCATTGTTCAATTGAATCTAATAGGAATCAATTATTTTCATAATTAATAATTGAGTATATTCAAAATAAAACCTTTAAAAATGATAATGTATCATATCGTTTGAATGTTTTATTTTTTTTATCATCTAAAATCGGGTTAATATGGATTATAGAAAGAATTTAAGTGCTTTTTGTGCAATTATCGCCGGCTTGTCTTTTGGTTCTATTCCAGTCATTTCTGCGATTCTCAGAGACATACGCATCTCCAGCATTGAGCAGACTTTTTTACGAATTTCTTTTGGGGGTATATTTGGTTTATTTGTTTTAGGTATATTTTGGCTCAAAAATAATGCCGTTTTAAAGAATTCTCTAACTTATCAATTACAAAAAGGATATATTATTCAAGGTATTTTATTTGTTCTTATGATTTTAGCATATTTAACTTCGATTGCTCTTAATGTTCCAGTTGGGGAAGCCGTCCTTTTAGTGCAAATACATCCATTTATTACTTTACTATTTGGGTGTTTATTCTTAAACGAGAGCTTGACGAAAAGAAAAGTATTCTCGGTGGTATTAGCAATGACGGGCTTATTGCTATTAACAGAACCATGGAATTGGGAGACTTTTCTCTCAACACTTGCGGGAGACTTTTTTGCACTGCTGAATGGGTTGATATACGCTAGTTATATACTTTCTGGGAGAATGTATTCGCAAAGTAGGATAAATATTCCTTATTCCCTTTCCATATCATGGGTTTTAGCATGGAGCTTTATTCTCTCCTTCCCTCTCTTGCTTCCTATTTCTTTCCTTCCTCTATTACCTGCCTTATCATCTTTTTCTTTAATTTCTATTCTTCAGCCAAACATAGTTTTTATTGGATTAATTTTTGCAATTTTTGGGAGTATTATACCATATACTTTAATCATGCTCGCCTCAAATTTCATCGAATCATCCAAAATGTCCATCTTACTATTAGGTGAACCTATAGGAGCAATTATCTTCGGTTCTCTCATCTTATTTGAACCAGTGACAATTTGGTATTTAATAGGGGGCTCTTTCATTCTATCGGCCGTTATCGTTACGATATCAGCTAGACAAACAAAATCCACTCATACAGAATCTGAGAACTGACGCCTATCATTTTCTTATAATTTAAGTTCTTTTTCATTCCAATTATTTATATAGGCGCTGATTAATTACCTTTATTATCCATAGAACTTTATCGATTTAAATAGAATCAGTCATAACACAAATCAATAGGTGAAAGGGATTAAATGAGATTAGGAGCGCACATGAGCATCTCCGGCGGAAAAGATAAAGCCTTAACCCGCGGTGGCAAGATCGGATGTGAGGCGATCCAAATTTTTACTGGAAATGTAAGGAGTTGGGCTTCAAAGCGCTTGGAACCCACCGAAATTAAAAAATTCAAAAAGAATAGAGACGATTTTGATATCTGGCCCGTGATGTCCCATAATAGTTATTTAGTTAACCTTGCAAATATGGATCAAGAAAAATTACAAAAATCCTATGCTGCAATGATAGATGAGTTAACTAAAGCTGAGCAATTGGGAATTGAATATGTAAATATGCATCCCGGTAATAAGAATGCAGATGAAGAAGATGATGCTGCTTTATTAAGAATCGTTGCACAGATTAACAAATTATTATCAGAAACCAGTAAAAGTAATGTGATTATTCTCTTGGAAACGACTGCAGGTCAGGGAAACGATGTGGGATATAAATTCGAGCATATGAGTTCTGTTATCGATGGAGTTGAAAATAAGGAAAGAATTGGGGTCTGTTTTGATACACAGCACTCATTTGCGGCAGGTTATGAGTTCCGAACGAAGGAAGCTTACGAAAATCTATGGGATCAATTTGATGAGATAGTAGGACTTAAATATTTGCAAGCATTTCACCTTAATGATTCCAAAAGTCAGCTGGCCTCCAATGTTGACAGACATGAGCACATTGGTAAAGGAGAAATAGGAAAAAAACCTTTTAGTTTTTTCATAAATGACAAGAGATTTAAAGATTTCCCCGGGATATTAGAAACGCCAAACGGAATGGATAATTTTAAGAGGAATTTAGATTTATTAAAAGGTTTAAGGAAAGATTGAACCCAATACTATTAAGTTACACTAGCATCACTCCCATATATATCTACGTATTACACG
>CAZDJH010000474.1:0-3324 GCA_964505645.1 uncultured archaeon
CAATAAAAATTGTACCTGTTAGAAAAAATCATAAAAATACTCGGTACTGTAAAGGGCGATAGATTCGTAATCCATCGGGAATTGCTGCCTTTACATTAATATCCCCACTATATTTCTTATATAATTATTTTCCTTATTTATCCCGCGTTTTATTTGATATAATTAACACTAAATAATTATATTTCTTTAATTTCTTAAACCAGCTCAAATTCATAAATGTAATGGAAATGAAAGTAAAAAGTTATACATACAAATGAAAAGAATTATATTTAGAAAGTAAAATTAAAATTAAATACAATAATTTTATAATTTAATTAACAAGTATAAGTTTAATTTAAAGTTTTCCACTTTTATTAGAATTTATACTACTAAATTACTGAAAAGTGCTAAAAAAACATGACTTCGCTTGATTCAAAGCTCTATCAATTTGCGGTTAAGGAGGCCAAGGAGGCCGTCGCTATGGATGGTCAGGGCGAGTATCGAAAAGCTATTAACAAATATGAGAGAGCTGCCGAGAGCCTACTAAAATTTGTCAAATTCAATGATAACAAGACCTTAAACGAAAAATGTAAAAAGCAAATAGAGCAATATATTAATCGTGCAAAGGTTTTAAAATCACATTTGGGAGGAAAGAGGCCAGGAAGGGGTGCCGGAAAAAAAGGTGCCGATTTTAAAGGGGAAGGAAAAGAGCTTCCCGAGGAGGAACAGAAGCTCGTTGATGCCATTTCGAGTACTATAATTACCGAATCGCCCGATATAACGTGGAATGATATTGCAGGCTTGAAAAAAAGCAAGCAGATCTTACGGGAAGCGATCGTATTACCTATTTTAAAGCCAGACTTATTCGTAGGAGCACGTCGTCCTTGGTCTGGTGTATTACTATTTGGTCCTCCAGGATGCGGAAAAACCCTCCTCGCAAAAGCCGCCGCGTCAGAGTGCGAGGCTACTTTTTTTTACGTATCTTCGGCAGATTTATTGAGCAAATGGCTTGGAGAAAGCGAAAAATTGGTCAGTTCATTATTTAAAGTAGCACGAATTCAGACACCGAGTCTGATATTTATCGATGAGATAGATTCTGTAGCCGCAAAAAGAGGTGGTGGGACCGAATCGGGAGGAGAACGAAGAATTAAAACCCAGTTACTAACTGAAATCCAAGGCATTAAGACAGATTCCAAGAAAACATTGCTTGTATTGGGCGCAACCAATCGGCCCTGGGATATCGATAATGCAATGTTATCCCGATTTCAAAAAAAAGTCTATATCCCCCTGCCCGATCTCGAAGCAAGAGCGAAAATCTTTGAACTTGAAACAAAAGGCGTGAATATGGATTTGGATGAGGAAGATTTTATAGAACTGGGGGTTCGGTCCGAGGGCTACTCTGGCAGAGACATTGCCAATGTTTGTCGGGAGGTAGTTATGGTACCAATTAGGGAATTAGATGCAACGGGGATATTAGAAAAACCAGATGAACAAGTAAAGGTCAGGGACTTAAATATCGACGATTTTAAGAAGACCTTGAAGGAAGTAAAACCCATGACGGACGATGTTTTAATGAAGAAGTTTAATGTATGGGCAAAAAAATTTGGTGAGATCTCATAATTCTTGCTAAGCACAAACATTTCTTATACTTATATATATTCTTTTTAGATAATATATACCGAGGTGCGATATAAATGGAAAGACAAAAACCTAAAGAAGAAGAAGGCGTAAAAGAAGAGGAAGAGGAACAAAAAGAAGAAATTAAGGATGAAGAATTAGAGGATTTGCGTTCGGAATTAATGAAATTGAGAAAACTTAAGCGGCAAAAAGAATTGAAACTTGAGAAAGAAAGTGCAAAAGAAAAGGAAAAAGAAAAGGAAAATGCAAATGCCGCTAAGCAGAAAGAGGTAACAGAGGAACGGGAAAAGGTTATCGAAAAGATAAAAGAGAAAGAAAAGATTTCGGTATATGAACAACTATTAGAAGAATACTCGTGGCTAGACCAAATCCGCTACGAGTATATGTATCAGATACCCAATAAAGAGAAAAATAGAAATGACTACGAGTCATGGCGGGAAGAGTGGAGCAAGGTCCTTTTCGACTATGCCAAGATTGCGGTATTACATATCCTCTATTTGCGACAATTATACACTAAAAAGCCGTTTTCAAACTTTGAAGACCGAACGACAGCAGTCAAAGAGATCGCCAATAAATTAGTGGAGCAAGACTTAGCAATGTGGTTATCTGAAAAAGAAGACAAGCTGCGGCTTTATTGGAAAACATTGGATTTATGGGCCGAAGAAATCTACCAATGGGCATATGACTTAGGGAAGTTGGAACCAATCTTAATTTATGAATTAAGGGAAGCGGAAAAACAATTTAGCAACTTGCCTCACGAAGATATTACGGCAGTATTTAGAATGCTTGAGGAACGCGGCTTAGGGAAGATAATTAGAAGCGAGAACGATAAAATCGCGCTTAAAATCGATATTGAATAGATTTTAACCTAAATATTTTAGGTTCAAAATCAATCTTAGCATTAAAATTAAGAGCAGAATTTAGCACACATTAATAAGAAAAAGTGAGGTTGCAAATATAGAAGGGAAAGCTCTATAATGAAGGAAAAAACCATTGCTTTCCTTTAATAATATGCTCTCGATACTTTGCGAGTCCTGTGTCTTCAAGCGATTTAAGCGCCTTGATAGCTCTATTTTGCGTCCATTCTAATTTTTCGATTACATCTTCTAACGAGATAAATCCTTCTCCAATTTTCTTCACCAAATCCACAACTTTTTTCTCGTCTTGGGTATATTCGATTGGGAAAAATTGAACCATAATGGCACCCGATTTGGTTTCTTTTATATCTTCTATGACCTTTTCTTTTTCCAAATGTTCCATCGCTTTCGAGATATCGTCAATTTCTACTTCTTCTTTTAGTTTTCCAGTATTTACAAGGTCAAACACTTCCGATAGGGGTAACACATCAGCTCCGATCTCATCCTTTCTAAGCAATATCCTCTGGTAGGCCAGCATTCCCAACTTTTCATGGTCGATCCTTCCGAATCGCTTGCTTAATACACTTTCCTCGGTGATCTGTTCCTTTATTATCTTGTGGGAAGGAATATTATATCTCTCTTGAAGATATTCGACATCCTCCTTTAACTTTGGATTGAGTGCTAAGAGAACTCCGTGGCGTTTCGCCATTTCGTTCAGCTTTTCTCGGGTTAAGTTTTCAACCGACGCCTTTGCTTTCATCTCCTTGATTTTTAATTCTGCGCCCTTCTTTTTCATTGCTTCCTTTAAACTAATTTCATCATCTATCTTTCGAAGTCCCATTTTAACCCC
>CAZDJH010000475.1:0-3321 GCA_964505645.1 uncultured archaeon
ACTCCCTACCTTTTTGCCTTAATTCTCGTAATTTTAATTTCCATTCTCTAAAATTCTCTAAAATTCTTGAATATATAATTATAAAAATTACTATATATTACATATCCCTAATCTTATATATATCTAAAAACGGAAATTTTATGAATAATAAAGAATTAGAAGTACATTTACGCAAATATAATAACGCTCGAGAAACTTTTGTAATTCTTACGAATATTATCAAAGAGATATTGGATTTAATTGCTAAGGAATTCTTGATGGAGGAAAATCATATAATTCAAGGGAGAGCGAAAGGTCTCCGTAGTTTTGCTGAAAAAGTTTCCAATCCCAATAAAAATTATAATAATCCTCTTAGAGATATTACCGATTTGGCTGGAGCCCGAATTATCCTTCCAAATGAAGACGATTTCGATATTATAAGAGCAAAAATAAAAGAAAATTTCAAGATTGATGAGAAAAACTCAGAAGATAAAAAAGAAACCCATGCACCTAATGAATTTGGATATTTATCAATACACTTTGTTGTAAGCTTAGATTTAGACTCAAAATACTTAAATGCTATTGATCTAAATCAAATCAACTCAGGACTCAATTTAACTGACTATTCGGAGTTAAAAGCAGAGATTCAGGTTCGAACAATTTTACAACATGGATGGGTTGTAAACCAGCATGACAGATTTTATAAAAGCGAATTTGAGGTTCCCAAACCATACCAGCGAATTTTAAATAACGTAGCTGCCATATTAGAACCTGCTGATGCCATGCTCAAAAATGTAATGAAGCAAATGCGAGATTATGAATCAAGTTATGATGCCTATCTGACAGAAAGCGAAATTAAGGAAGGAATCCAAAAACTGCAAATTGTATTAGAATTTAATCCATCAGATTATAAAACAGCTCATAGAATGGCTCGTATGGCAAGAAAAATTGGAGAATGGGAAAAAGTCATAGATTTGCTAATAAAGGTACGGACATCCGAGGAATGGAATAACATTCCGGATACCAAAAAGGGTCCACTTCTTAGAGATTTAGGAATAGCAATTTGTAAGTTTGTTAAGGGTAAAAAGAAATACCAGAAAAAATATTATCAGTGTGGGCAAAGGATACTTAAAAAGGCAATTGGCCTAAATCCGAAGGATACCGATGCAATTTCCTCATTAGGAGGATCTTATAAAGCATTAGATAAACATAATCAAGCGAATAAATGGTACAAGAAGGCTCTTAAAATAGACCCATATGACCCTTATCCCCTCGGAAATTTCCTAATATATGAATTCAGAAGGGAAAAAAATCTTAAGTTTGTAAGAGAGCACAGACACAAAATTAAAAAATCAATTGAAAAACGCTTAAAGCAAATAGAGGTAAAAGTTGACGTTCCTTGGGCGTATTATGATATTGGACAGTTTTATTTGTTTCTTGGAGATATAGATAAGAGCATTAAGTATTATCTTCTCGGGTTAAGATATAGTCAACATGAATGGGAAATAGAAGCCCCTTTGGAAACCTTGAGCTTAATAAGTAATTTAAAATATATAATGCCAAATTTAGAGTTAATAAGGATTATTATATTATTAAAATTAGCCTTTTATAAGAGAGAAAAAAATTCTAAAAATCCTTCTCAAAGGGCTAATCAAGACTTGAATAAAATATTAAAAAAATTTGAAGAAACACGCTTAAAGGCTCATAATTTCATAGATTTAATTGAACCTATTAAAATTTTATCTGGATGTATTGAAAAAGAAGCAAGTAAGAAAATTTGTAAATATAAATGGAATATAATAAAGGCGTTTAAAAATATAAAGGGTACAATTATATCTAGAGGCACTTATTATGGAATTAGTGGTGTAGCGGGAGAAATCAATAAAAACCGAAGAATTCTTAATAATTTTAGAGATTCTGTTGGACTGCCTCGAAGAGATCCCATTGATGTAATAGGTTTTATGCCTGAGGAAAATTCAGGTGATATTGAATCTGATCCTAATTATGACAGAATTATTCATACAGAAGCCAAGGACTTCTCAATTTTGGAACCATTGCAGTATTGGTATGATATCTTAAGATCAAAAATTGAACCGAAAAAGGTGAAATTATTAGGTTTGAATGGTGGAAATATCTCCGGACATGAAATTCGCTTCGCGATCCTGTTAGGTGCCCAAGTTGCATTGTTCGAGGGGAGTAATGGTGCTGTAGATACCTTAATCAAAGAGGTCGATTGGTTTAAAAAACCCTATGGAGATAATCCTATAAAAAATAAGAAAACCGTGTTAAAAAATGAAAAAAGAGATATAAGTAATCCCCCGAATAGATTATTTAAAATAATTCGGAATAAAAGGACTGATATTGAAGATTTTCTTTTTCAGCCATTTATTATAGATCCTGATATTGATCTCATTGAAAAGTTCATTATACAAAGGGTTGAGGAGGGCTTTTCTATATACAATAAGGATTTTAAGGTGATTCAAATAGATGAGATGATTTTATCAAGTATCTTAAAAGCGTTGAATGCTCTTGGAGAGGATTTAAAAGGGGGTGAAATGATCTCTATTACTTTCAAAAATCGATATATATACATAATTCCGTTATTAAAAAATAAATTTAAACTTATATTTTTATTAAGCAAACGATCCGGTGAGTCATTATCATATAAAATTTTAAACGTTAAGGATCTTATAGAACAACGACTTGGGGATAGACTTCTTGCTCTCTCATCCCATAAAGGTTTTACGGATCATAATGAAATAAAAAAGATATTAATTGAAGTATTTGGAGACGAAATCAATAAATTATATGTGTCAGAGTTAGACCTTAGAGCTAAAAGATTCGCAAAATTAAGACATGGAGATGAAAAACGTAAATTTGGAGAAGACCCTTATTATAAACATCCGTTCGGTGTAGCTGACCGGCTAAAAGAATTCCAAAATCTTAAAAGAAATAAAAATGTAATAGCCGCGGCTTATCTACACGATATTTTAGAAAATACTCTCACGACTTATGAGGAGATTAAAACTACATTTAATAAACGGGTGGCGGATTTAGTACTCGAATTAACATCTGACAAATCCAAGTATAAAGATAAAGAAGGAGAATCAAAATATTTGGCTAAAGGGAAATATTTAACTAAGAAGATTAATAATATGTCGAAAGAAGCGAGAGTGATTAAGTTAGCTGATAGAGAACATAATGTATCGAATCTTTCGTTATGTACCGAATCTTTTAAAACTCGATATGCAAAAGAGACGAAATATATACTAAAACATATAGATTTTGAACCTAATGAAGTTGAAAAAGTAATAATTAAATCTATTTGGAAATATATCCGAC
>CAZDJH010000476.1:0-3278 GCA_964505645.1 uncultured archaeon
AGGTAAAAGGTAAAAGGTAAAAGGTAAAAGGTAAAAGGTAAAAGGTAAAAGGTAATAAGATAAAAAGAGAAATAAAAATTATTTACATGTTCTAATGCTTAGTAGCAACCCCATACATTTATAATCTATGTGGTCTCTATATAAGCATTGATTTTAGTTTTTTTAAAGCACTTTTCGAATGCTTTCTGCCAATTCTTTTGCGTCATCTGGACCAGATTCTAAAATCCTGAACGTTTTCTCCGCGTTTACTCTCAATCCCGCATCAAGTAGGCGCTCTAATCCTATCCTGGTATTAAGGCGTTCATTTTTTTGTAGGTGAAAGATCACTCGACCTAACTCATTCTTTAGTCGCCCTTCAGCGGAGCTCAGTATTACATCAAATAATACAGGACAAATATCGTCTATAGTACTGGGACTTACATTTTGAGCCATTTCATAAATTCGTGTTCTTTTTTCATCCGTTAAAAGAATTTCCTTTTCTTTCTGGGCAGACTCTAATCGTTCTTTTTGTAGATTTTCCATATTGTATACACCCTCTTTTTTATTTTTTTCTATTTTTTTTATTTTGTTATATTTAATTTTTCTTCCTATTTCAAAATATGTTGAGCTTCCCTTATAAATGTTTTGGGCTAATTTCCCTCGATATCTCAACGTTTTTAGTCATTTATGGCGAGATTCGACTCTTTCATTCAACGAAATGAAGAAAAAATTATAATCTTTCCGTATTACGAAAAATGGCACAAAATCAAACCTACTCCCCAAAATGAAGGATCAATATTTACGGTCATGAGCCAATTTAGTAAGGAAAAAAGTATTAATAGTAATGAAAGCGGAATCACATCCTTCTTTATCGACGGAATCCGTAGTCCAATGACTAAAAAAATACAGAAAAAAATGTTTCAAAACCTACATTTTTCCCATTTTAATTTTTAAAAATAATAAAAACACATATACCTATTTTTGAAAATAAATATTCCCATTAAAAGTTACTTAATAGGTATTCGCTTGTAAAAAAAATAATCCATAAATATGGGGGAAAAATTTGGGTCGAAAATAGGATAAAAAATGATCATACAAAAGGCAGTAATTTTATTATTCTTCTCAGGAATTTTTAACTCGTGAACTTAAAAATTATCTAAGTAGAATGCTGGAAAACTATATCTTAGAGTCTTAAAGCCAGAACCAATTCGTTTAATTAAATAAACCGCTATTCTTCTTCAAACTGAGACCTCAGATAGCCTAATATTTCTTCATTTCCTTGTTTAATATCATCTTTAAGAGTGGCGGTTTTTTCATTTAATTGTTCCTCAAGGTCAGCTGTTTTTTTTAATAGCTCCCCCGCTGTTTCCCTCAGAATTATCATACTTTCCTTGATATCTTCTCTTTCTTGTCGAGCTTCCTCGAACCGGGCGTTAATCCCCTCGAACCGGGCGTTAATCCCCTCGAACCGGGCGTTAATCTCCTCGAACCGGGCGTTAATCTCCTCGAACCTTCGATTGGAGACCTCTATCATTCGGGCAATATCATCTTTAGTGGCAACGACCCCTGATAAGGCGGTAATGATAGCACCTTTTACCTCATCATCTTCCCGAATCAATTTCGGCAACAGCTTAAGCAACTCGCTTTTATCGACCATAATAATTAAAACCCACTTTTCTATTAATATATACGATTTTAACTATTTAAGTAAATCGGTTATGAGATTTATGCATCATATTCACCAAACGAGGCAAATCAAAAATTGAATATACTAATTTCACTCCCCTAGATGCTTTACGGCGCGTGATTCTATTAGCACATTCCTTTAGGTTCGAACGCTTTTTAGTAAAGTTACATAGTTCCACCACTGCATTGTAAAATATGGTGCGTAAGTAAGCATTGGAATGTCGGGAAACGTGGGCAGAATAAACCTTATAAAAATAATATTATAAAAAGATTTTCCATTTCCGCATTTATAAAGATACCATTGTTCTTCTTTAGAATAATTTAAACTCACAATACTGGAACCTATTCAAAGAAAAAATCGAACTGAATGTGAAAGTTATTGCAAGGGAAATTAAATGAAACTTGCGTTAATTCATCTATTTCGACTGGATCTTATTATAAGTTGATTCTGGGTCTAATCGGGAAATTCTTCCCTTACAAAATAGAGGAAATTATGATCCTTCCATAGTTTCCTCCCTTCTTTTATTGACAAAATTCTCTTCTTCTTTATCCATTTTGCCAATTCTTTCAGTTCTGCATCCCAATTATCTATTTCAGGGAGACCATAACGCCCAACTACTTTTACAATTCCATTAGAAGTATAGGTAACAAGCGTAAAGCCCGCTTTTTTACCGTTATTCACCTTCCAACACAATTTTTTGATGTTTCTCTCTTGGTCTTGCCTCGCGCGGCATTTTTGCCAATCGTATTTCCGAGAGGTCATGATCGTGATTTGGTTATTACGCTTTTCCAGCGATTTAACATTTTCTCCTCAATTATTATTCATTTTGCATTTAATATTTATTAACTATTAAATATTAATGTATGATATGAACTGAAAAATTCTGAAAACAATTTATAATTATTGAGAATTAATGACGGATAAAGAAAAGAAAAGAGCTCCTATCCATGTGACTTTAGCAGATGTAGAGAGAGCTTATAAAAAGGTGGAACAATTCCAAAAATTACTTAGACGAGGAAAGACTCCAGAAGAAATCTTTGAAGATCTTATAAGGTTGACCCAAGTTGACAAAAAACATAGTTCAAATAATATTTGAAACAGCATCTTTTCTAGATATACCTGCTGTTATTTTAGGGGGATTAGCACTTCCCGCCTACAATGTGTCAAGATCTACTATAGACATAGATATCTGTATTTATGTAAAGGAACAGCAACTTTTAGAGCGATTTATCCAAAAACTTAAGAAAAAAGGGATTAAAACCCATCAAAAGCCAAAAATCGATCAAGATCTTTTCATCGTATTTGGACAAAATAATGAAGCTGAAATTTGGTTAAAGCCTTGTAGTACATTTGATTGGGATGATCAAATGTTAGAAAATTTACGCTCCTTTTCTTCTTATATTAATGTTCTTGCATTAGAGGATTTCATTCTTACAAAATTAGCAAGAGATGATAGAAGTTCAGTAGATGTCAATGATGTTATCCAGTTACTTATTATAAATAAGGAAACGATAGATTGGAACTATCTCTGCTATAGATTAAGATGGAAAAATGTAATTGAAGATTTTGAAGAAATTCTTGAAGGTTTCAGACTCGATAAAGATAAAAATCT
>CAZDJH010000477.1:0-3257 GCA_964505645.1 uncultured archaeon
CAATTTAAAGCCATAAGCTTTAACTATAAAAAATATCTTTGAAAGTCAAGTATTAAGAAAAAGTAATCAACTCACAGCTGACCATTAGAACTTTACGACATATAAAATATAAAATACCAAAAATCTTCTATTTTTAATCATATTAATATTTATGATGGATATTTCAAAATTAATTCTTGGAACGGTTCAAATTGGTCAAAAATATGGGATCGCAAACATAACTGGCAAACCAAATCGAAGTAAATCTATGAAAATAATAAGTTATGCTTGGTCACAAGGTATTAATGCTTTTGATACCGCACCTGTCTATGGGAATAGTGAAAAAATATTAGGTTCTTTCATTGAGTTAATATGCGATAGCTATAATCAAGAACCTATAATAATATCTAAATTTCCTCCAATAAATAGAAATATCGATTTTGAGTATGATGATTTGTTTAATTCAATTAAAAAGAGAATTAAAGAATCGTTAAAAAATCTGAATCTTAACTCAATTCCAATTTACTTATTACATCATGCTCCTGACTTACAATATAAGGGGGGTATCGTTATCGAAGCTTTAAAGGAACTCAAAAGGAAAGGTTTAATTAAAAAAATTGGAGTGTCAACTTACAGTCCAGAAGATGTTCGGGAGTGCTTGAAATATGATGTTCTGAAGTATGTTGAATGTCCAATTAACCTTTTTGACCATCGTTTAATAAGGGGGGAGTTATTAAAAGAACTAAACGAGACAAATCACAAAATAATGGCGAGAAGCATATATTTACAAGGCCTTTTCTTTTTAGATCCTTCCCGTTTGCCTCCTAATATGAAATTTGCTAAGAAGTCCCTTAAAGAGTTAAAAAGAATAAAAAACACCTTCAATATTGGGAGTGCCGAATTGCCTTTTTTATTTATTAGAGATTTGGCGGAAGTCGACCATTTGGTCGTTGGTGTTGAAACCATGGAACAACTCAAACAAAATATTCGATTATTGAAAGCAAAACCATTAAGTGCGGATTTACAGGATATTATTTTTGAGACTTTCAAAGAAGTCCCAGAAAAATTAATAAATCCCTCGCTTTGGGAATAATAAGGTTCTCAAAATTTTATTCTGGGGCCATTCTTGAGAGTAAAATGTATTTTTTAATTAATTTTAAATCATCATTATAATTATTGGAATCCTTTAATAATCTCCCCTTACCGTCAGCCACCCCTATGATCTTACTGGGGGAATCTATATCATCTACGATGATAGTTCCCTTGGGCGCGATAATTCCATCTGAAGCAATTGGAACGTTTTTTATGGTTTTCTTTCCAAACTTTCGATTACTTCTTTTGTTGTTATAGATTGTTTTTCCAAGTTGGAATAAAAGTCCAACGCCCATATTAACCCTTAATAGCTGAATATCATTTTTATTGGTAAAATCAATACAAGCTTGGTCAATATTTCCCAACCCGGCATCAAAAATAAAAGCTCCCTTCTCTAATAACATTAAGACTTTTTCTGGAATGCTTACCTTTTCCAGATCAAAATTAATCATCGCCGAAAATTCGTTAGCTGCTTCAGAGAAATCAACTTTTATATGTTTTATGTTCAAAATCTCGCTTTCGCTCTCAATATATAACTTATAGAATGATTTATTATGGGTATTATATATGTATACTTCATCCCATAGCTTTTCTAGAATTTCTAAGCTCAGTTTCTTGGTATAGGTATTATACCCGTAAAGCAAGAGGGGTTTAATAGTTTGACTTGAATACATTTCAATTTTATTTATAAAAGATTCTACGATTGCTTCCTTATCGTTATAAATCATTACCTTTTTGTCATTAGTGACATTGCTATTGATTTTTGAACTTAACTCCTTATCTATTGCGACAATATCAACTTTATCTTTTACTTTTTCATAGATCCCGTCGAAATCAGTTTGATGCCCTAAATCAATTTGTGCTATAATCATGTTCTCATTTGATCGAAGAAAAGGGGAGATTGTCGTTTTTTTATACCTAATTGATTCTGCAAAACACACCACTCTTAAACGGTCGGATTTTTTAGATAAAATATTCATTTCTTTTAAAATATTATGAATCTTATCTTCATATGTATCGAGTGAATTAAAGTCCTCTAATATTATATCCTTACTGAAGAACTTATATGATTGCTTAAAGTTTTCCCTCCTCATTTTTTCTTCTTTTAAAATTTCTGCCATTTCATTCGCCAACTGTTCAGTTACATTGGTTTTCGTTTTTTCGGATACTTTTATAATCAAATCTAACGGATCAATATCTTTCTTTTTTGCGGCATCCATAATTGTTGGTGTAAATTTCGAATGAAAGAGAGCGTACCCCGAAATTACATCCAAGTTTTCAATTCCCCTTTTCTTCATCAGTGGCTTTATGTATTTTACGCTTATTTCTAAAATTTTCTTAAGATCAATATCTATTTTATAACCTAACTTATCCAATGCTAAGAGGAGTGCTTCAGTAGATGCATTTCCCGCCGACCTCCCCATTCCTTGTAGCGTGGCATCGACAAAATCAGCCCCCGCATCGATAGCGCATAAAGTATTCGCATTCGCTAATGAGAGATTATTATGTCCGTGAAATCCCACCTTACAATCCAGATTTTCCTTGAAAATTTTAACATACTCCGTGATCTCAGTTGGTAGCATCCCTCCTGCCGAGTCAACAACTACAGCAATATCCGCACCCCACTTTTCAACGAGCTTTGCTTTTTTAAGAGCTGATTTGGGAGGTAATGCGTAGGTTTTCATGAGGTTTGATGAAACCATCATTCCTTTACTTTTTGCGTATTTGATATATTCTTCGGCCTTTTCCGCTTCTGGTACATTTGTTCCAATCCTAATAAAATCCATACCATATTTAGCAGCTAAGTCGATATGTTCCATCTTTCCTATTCCTGGTATAAAAAACATTCCGAATTGTGCTTTCTTGATGTTTTTTTGAGCCGCTTTAAGATATTCCTCATCTGTACATGCTGCTACTCCTTGGTTCATATTAGACGCATTTAATCCTATGCCATGACCGATTTCTATATATTTAAATCCCGCATCTTCTAATAACTTACCTATTATGGCAGTATCTTTATCATCAAATTGAAAATCAATCGAATAGCTGCCATCTCTTAGGGTACACTCCAGAATTTCAACCATTTTTTATTTCTCCATTAATATGCGATTTTAATTAGTAATAAATATTAGTAATTATAAAGTATTCTGATCAACAGTAATTTTTCAGAGAAAATAAGGTTTGGT
>CAZDJH010000478.1:0-3251 GCA_964505645.1 uncultured archaeon
GTATATTAAAGATCGAAGCTTTTGTTTCTAATCTCCCTGATAAATCTAGAGGAATCACGGTGGCACCTACCCGAGAATGACCATATTGAGTAATAGGGCCTGCTGCCCATAATCTCATCGGCAGTAATATTACAACATTGTCATATTGGTTTACACCTTCTAACCTTGAAAAGCGAGCGGAAAGTTTAGATATTCGGTCGATATCCCTCTTTGTATAGTAAAATATCTTAGGATTATGCATTGATCCACTGCTACAGTAAATATAGGCAACTTCTGACATAGGGATACTTAATGCTCCCTTACTTTCCTTCAATAATTCATGTTTATTGAGAAATGGAAGCTCTCTTAAATTCACATCTAAAATATTATTAAAATCTTTATATTTTTCTATGTATAACGGGCATCTTCCCGCTGCTTCTAATACCCTTGAAAGGGAACCCAATTCTTTCATAGTTTATAACTCCTTTTATCAATTACAAACGTTTTTTGCTTTCTGTTTTTTTCCATTTTCCGGAACTCCTCGGTTTTACTTAACTCAATATGAAAATCAATAAAATCTTGAGAAATTACATCAAAAAACTCATCATTAAGGTGTAGAAACTTTTTATGGGCATATTTTTTATATTTTGGGATCTTTTTTTTAACCTCTAAAATAAAAGTTATTTTATCTTTCCCTAATTTACCATCTTCAAGAAGAACCCGATAGCTATAAACAGGAAAATTTAGTGATTTCAAAACTTCCTTAATTTGATAATGAAATATATTGACGCCGCTCGGGAGAACAAAACTATTTTTTATCCTTCCCTTAAACCAGATTCGAGGATACTCCAAACCACATTTACATTTTTTCCAAGAAATTTTCACTAGATCTCCCAGTTTATACCTAATTAAGGGCATAACCTCTCCAAACAAAGGAGTCACCGCAAGTTGTCCAACTTCTCCTTCTGGTAAAGGCGCTCCCGTTTTTTGATCTAAAACTTCGATATATAACTTATCTGCCCAATAATGATACCCATTATGTTCTTCTGATCCATTAAGGTCGCCTTCTTCACATTCAACCCCAATAACGACTTCACTACTTGCATACGTGGTTGATATTTTTGCCCCCCATAATTCAGTTAATTCATTTCTCATATCTTTAGGAAGGTCTTCTCCAGTTAAGATTAGCAACCGAATACTAGTCGTCAAATCATTAAATTTTTCGCTTTTAATGCTCTTTGCAATTCTTAAAGCTAAACTCGGGGTGGACATTAACACCGTTGGCTTAATTTCTTTTATGACATTCAAAAGAACCTCTTGACCAGGCATCCAAATTCCACTAGGAAGTATCGTAGCATCTAATAATTCAAGAGCACTTTGAGCTGAATATCCTACATTCCAAATTCCATACGGCAATAATAATTGAACAATATCAACCTTTTTTATATTCCGTACTTGCCCAAACCTCATTCGATACTTGGCTCTATCTTCCCAATCTCTTTTTGAAAATAAAATTAATTTCGGATTTCCAGTAGTTCCACCACTACAAAATTTATATTTTATATCTTTATAAGGTGAAGCTAATAATGAATATACATCCTTCCCTAATAGATAGGTATGGTTTAAGGTAGGAATTTGGGAAAAACTATTAAACACCTTTTTGGGGCTATTGAAACCCAATGAAGTCCATTTTTTTTTATAGAAAATGGAATTTTCAAAAACATAATTAATATACGATTCTAAGTTATTTTTTTGCATTTCCTTAATCTGATCTTGAGGTAAATTCATCCAATCTTTATTAACCTTATAACTCAAATAACTAAGTATTTCCATCAACTCCTATTTCAAAGTTTTCGATTTTATCTATAATATTGTTTTTTAAACGTTCTAAATTGACATAGTATTGGTTTCTTTTAAAGGCAATATTTTTTGCTTCATTTTGATATTTTATCAAACTTAAAATATATTTATTACGAAGTTTAATTAGATTTTTTAATTTCCTCGTTAAATTATCAAGATGGTGTGTTTCTTTTTGATCAGAATATTCCTTAAAAATGAATCTTAAAATTAATAGAAGTAGTATTAACAATGGAAGAGGTTTTGTATACTTTTCCTTTGAACCTAATAGATTATCCCACATTAAGATCGTTGATCTATCTTCCTTATTATAATGAGATGGTAATAATGAGTTGTAGATAAGTTTTTTTTCCTTCTTTATTACTTTTTCTTTAATTTCATAGATTTTTGACATAATCTTGGATTTTTTTCCTATTTTTTCCTCTATATCTTTTCCCCTTATTTTAAGATCTAATAGAAATTCAAGATAAAAGTTCTCAATAGGAGAGCTCTCGTTTTCTATTAGTTTGCTAAGACTTGGATTTTTCAAGTAGGATTTGTATAAATCTATGTTTATTTTTTTGATTTCTCTTAAAAGTTCCTCATTGATACGTTTTTTTAAAAAATAATCGAAAGGAAAAAATGAACATACAATTTTTTTCAAACTTTTGTACGTGAACGGTTCTGGTTTTAAATTTTTAAGCAACTTCTTTAGTATTGGCAGCACTTCACCTCGATAAATATTTTCTATTGTACTGGTTAATGTTTTCCGAGCATCTTTTTTTTTATAATAACATAGATATAAAATAATTTTATTTCTACACTCAAAAACATAAGAAAGATTTTCTTGAAGATTTTCTCTGTTCAATACTTCTGAAATAAATTCATTATTAGTACATCTTTTAATATCAAATAAGAGGAAATAAGAAATCAAAAACGAATTCAAGATGAATAAGATTTGTAAAATAACATCAGCAACTAATTCTTCCACATTAGGTAATATATCTTTACAAACTTCATTTAATTTACCAAAAATTCGATGTATAGTTCTACTTTGATTACTTTCTAAAAAAATTAAATTTGAAATATAATAAAGAAGGTTTTCCGCTTGATTTTGAATTGTTTCTATTGTTCCTCTTTGTTTTGGAACATTTAAATCGATCTTTTCAGAATTATAGATAATGGTAAAAAATGATTTGTTGAAGGAATAAAAGAAGACACTTTTCTCGAAACTTTCAATTTCTTCTTCATTTTCACAGTTGTTAAATCTTTCCTTAACTGAGTCCAATATATAGGGATAAAAATTTGAAAAATTATTTAATAAAGATTCGCTGATGCTTATTTCATCATTTTTCTCTTCATAAAATAGAACTTTTGGAAAATTACTATAGAATAATTTTTTAAGTTCATCGATATTATATTTAAAAGGGGTTGAA
>CAZDJH010000479.1:0-3250 GCA_964505645.1 uncultured archaeon
GACTATAGATATTATCCCTATCGTCGATTCTCTGCCTGTTCCCTTAGGTAAAACCGATATTGGGCGGCTTTTAAATCATGAATTAATTTATACTGGGGGATTACGAGCAACGATTCCATCCATCACTCACTATGTCCCTTATAAGGGAAATCGGGTAAGAATTTCCTTTGAAAAATTTGCCTTAATTTCGGATGTACACAGAATCTTAGGAAATATTTCCAAGGAAGAGTATATTAATGACACAGCAGATAATCGCTCAAAATCCCAAGATGAATGCTATGCCCGACTAGCAAGAATGATTTGTATGGATTTAGATATGATATCTAAACATGAGTTAGATATAATAGCTAGTTTTATTTATGAAAAGCAATTGGAACTCATTAGAGATGAGATCGAGATCTTTTACAGAAACCTAAAAGCCAGATTTTTCCAATTTAAGAAGGGTCCTAACTTTATTATTACAGGACTTTCATCTAAGTTCTTAATTAGACGAGTTTTGAAAAGAATGGGATTCAAAAATATTAAAGATTATGAAACAATTACTAATATTCCCAATCATATAAGTTCCTCGGCATTTGCAGTTGCTGGAGCGTTATACTTTAATTTATTAGGTAGAAAGGATTAATCTTTAAATAATCAATGATAAATTAAGGCGATAAAAATGAAAAAAGTGGGGCTTGTAAAAATAGGCGGAAATATCTTAGAATCCCAACAAAATATCTCAACAACAATCTCTCAATTAAATGTGCTACTATATAAGCTTAAGAAGTTCCAGAAGATTATAATTATTCCCGGAGGCGGTGAGTATGCAAATTTTGTACGATATATTGATAACAATCTTTCCATCGGAGATACTTTGGCTCATTGGGAAGCAATTCTTGCCATGGATAAAAATGCAGAAAACCTTCATAGACAATTCCCTCTGATCTTGCTGATTGATAATTTTTCCAATCTTTATGAGCACGTAAGAGAACAATCGGCAACTCCTAAATTAATAATTTTTCAACCCTTCTTTTTTTTATATAATAATAACGAACTACCTCATGATTGGAATGTGACCTCCGATTCTATTGCGCTCTATCTCGCATTTAAGCTAAAGCTAAATATATGCTATCTAATAAAAGATATTGATGGGATCTTCGACAATAAAGGTAAAATCATAAGTTTGCTCACGACAAAAGAGTTTGAAGAGTTAAAAAAATCAAATCAATTAGCTCAGATGGACAATCGTCCAAATGGAATAAAGAATCAATCCACACCTATAGATTCTTACTGTTTACAATTAGTAGAAAGATACGGAATTTCATGTGTTCTCTTGAATGGGGCGTCTTCTAAGGATAGAATCGTTCAATATTTTACGAAAAGTAAAAATAAAATATGTACTAAAATAAAACCGACCAAATGATATAAATAATGATTATGAATTAAGAAATAATATATTATAAAAATTAAAATTAAAAATTACAAAAGTAGTGATAGAATGGATCAAAAAGAGATGGTAAAAAACGCTAAATACCTTATAGATGAGCTTCCAGGAAAGAAGCTGCCTGGGTCCGTTAGGATTCGATGTAGACATAGGAATCTGGTCGATCTTGCTAAAGTATACGGTTTTACCGACTCAAAATACGTTGGACCAGAAGAGGATGGAATTGTTGCATGTAAGTCTTTTGCAAATCATTTTACCGTTAAAGCACTTTACAAACTAATTTTGGGGATGAAAATAGAACAAGATGGTAAAAAACGGTCCTTTATCCTCAACCCAGGGAAATTACTTCATGCCGGCAATAAATATAATTGGGAGAGTTGTGTTGAGATCGGAGATGGTGATAAACTTACAATTATGGGCAAATGGGGTAATGTATGGCTTGTTGAAAAGAATATGATTCTTTTTGCGGAATTATTGGTGGAAGCAAGAAACCAAAATGATGAGCTTGTATGTAAACCAACAGTCACGGCCGCTGTAAGGCCAGGAGGTTATTAAAATGGTGCAAATATCGGATATTGAAATTGGACAAGTGATTAAAGATGAGTTCGATGATATTACAAGGGATTTATTAAAACAATATGCAAGTGCTTCGGGTGATACTAATCCCATCCATACGCGTGATGATATTGCGGAGAAGCAAGGTTTAAAAGGTGTAATTGCTCATGGTCTTTTTTCCTTGGGTTTTTTAACAAAAATGTTTGAAGAATTCCTAAACTGTGAAAGGGATGGAAAGCTCATAGAAGTGGATGTGGATATGGTAGGGATGGTACGTTGTGGTGATACTTTGATAACGGAAGCCACCGTAAAAGACATGAATGGAAAAAGAGTCTTTTTAGATGTGGTTCAGAAGACAATAACTCCTGTTGATATAAAAGATAGTGAGGGAAACATTATTAAACAATTTGAAGCGGGAGAACGAGGATATATTTCCGAAAAAGACAAAAAAAGAGACCTTGTGCATGAAAAAGAGGTTGAAGAAGGTACACTCACCTACAGAGAACGCATTTCTCTGACGGGTGGTGCCATAATCGAATTAAATGAATGAAGTGCGTACAGGTTTTTTGTATTTTTTTTTAATTTTAATTTTAATTTTTTAATCTTAAGTTATTTATTAGTGAGTTTTTATATTAATAATATAATTTTTTATTTATAGTTGAATTCGGAAAATAAGCGGGACTTTCAATTTGCCTTTTAAAGAGATAGAGAATTTAATAATACGTGGTTTATATGAGGAAGCAACAAATCATTTACTCAAAGCAATAGAAAGCTACAAATTCCAGAAAAATCAAGAAAAAGTTTATAACTGCCTTAATATTCTTACAGCCATTTGCGATAAGGCTCCCGAGATCTCTTTAAAGACCGCAAACACACTAAAGCCTCTAATAAATGAACAAGATTCTTGGGTTAGGTTGGCATGTTTGGATATCATATACAGGATAGCGAGGTATAGGCCAAACCTATTAATCGATTCCCTTGATGAAATCAAATCCCGTTTGTATGATCGAGATGACTCTGTACGACGTTTAGCAGTTAAGACTATGGGAAAACTTATTCTCAGTCTACACATTGATTCAACGCAATTAGCCAGATACATAAATGAATTTATGGAAAAGATAATGGATGATGATTGGGAGGTAAAATTACTCGTTATTCAAACAATTAAAATAGTGTGTAAGGAAAAACCAACAAAGATTAAGAATTTAGAACCTTTACTGTCAATGGTATTAGTCCACTTACGACATAAAGATGCGGAAGTTGCAAGAA
>CAZDJH010000480.1:0-3248 GCA_964505645.1 uncultured archaeon
AAAATACCGTATTAACATATGTTAAATTGATGCTAGATTCTTGTGATGATATTATTGAAGCACTTGAGAAAGATTTCCAGAGCTCATTACAGAGTTAAATATTTTTATTAAAAAATTATCTTCGAGGTAATAAATCGTTCCTTATGTCTGTTAAAAAAAAAATAATTCTTTTTGGTCCCCCAGAGTCGGGAAAAACATCTCTCGTGGATGTGTTTTTTAAAAAAGCAAACCCTTTAAAATTATTAGAGAACACTCTAGAACCAACGCGGGGAGTTAACTCAAATGTCTTTTCTTTATTCAGTTCAACTTTAGCTATATTTGACCTAGCTGGGCAAGAAAATTCAAATTGGCTCTCTGATATTAATGAACCATTTGAGCATGCAAACATTATTATTTGTATGTTTGATGTGAGGTCTTCAATTGAATTTATTATTACGTTTTTAATTAAAGTTTTAAAGAAAAGAAATTCAATTGATTCATTACAAAATTGTGAAATCTTTGCTTTTTTACATAAAATTGATTATGTTCATTCTAATTATGTCAATCGAAAAATCGAATCAATAAATACATTTTTTAATGCTCAATATAAAATAGGTGAAAAAGTTCAGATATTTGGAACGTCATTAAAAAAAAAGTACTTATATGATACTTTTCTCATAATATTTAAAATATTAAAGATTGCTTTTGAAACAATAGATTTCCCAATAAATGATTTGAATTTGAAAGATTTAAAAACTCAATTAGAAATTTGTTCTTATCTAAAAAACTTTAAATCATATAATATAAAACAATTAAAATCCAAATTCAATTTAAGTGAAAAGGATTTAATTTATCATCTTAAAAAACTTGAGACGTTAGGGTTTGTTGAATATTCATCAAATAAGAAACTTATTAAATTAACAACTAGGAGTAGATTTCTTGAAAACATTTTAAATCCAATCCTAATTAATAAAAGGGACCCCAATAAAAGCAGAGAAATTGAACTCCTTTATACCCTTATAGAGATTGAAGAAATAACCGGTAATCAATATTGAGATTTATTAAAAATCAAAATACTTCTATTAAATAAAAAAAAATACTTTAAAACATACTATAATTAAAATCTTAATTTAGATATAAGTTCTAATTTAAAAATTTCAGATATAATAGACTTTCTGGACATCCCTAGTGATGAGCTAAAAATGTGAAAACTTATTAAAGAATGTGTTCATGAATTATTTTATTAATAACAAATGAGAAAGGATGTAGACGAAACATGAAAAATATAAAATCATCAGAACAATCAGAATATAAATATCGTAAATTATTTACGAAATGTCTTGTACCAATGGTTCTCTTAAATAATAAAGGAATAATTACTGATTGTAATGAAAGGTTTTTAAATTTTATTGAAATTGATAGAGAAGATATTATAAACCAATTTTATGAAGATACAGTTTTGGAGCCAATCAAAAAGCTTCATATTTTTTCTAAAGACGGTACAATGGAATATAAGGGAAACTTTCTTGAGTCGCTTGAATTAGAGACTTTTAAATCGGATTATAAAAGTATCTGGTTAGAGTTAAGGTTTAGTGTAGTGAATATTAATAAAAAACCTTTTCTCCATATAATTTTTCGTGATATTACTAGAGTAAAGGAATCGGAAGAGGATAGAATTAGGCTCGAAAGAACTCTTCATGATATGAATACTTTAATAGAACACGCTCCGTTAGGTATATTTATATTAGCCCAAAATGGTAAGATTCTTAGAGTAAACGAAGAAGCAAGGAATTTGTTTCAATATCGAGAGGAAGAATTCTTAACTTCGGAAATTTTTGATTATTTTCCCCTAAATTATATGAAACAAATAGTTATTTATTATAAAAAATCGATTTATGATAACCAAGTAGAAAATAAGATTGAAACCCAGATTGTAAGAAAGGACGAAAAAAGAGTCGATGTTGAAATTTCATCTGCGTTCCTAAAAATTTCTGATAACCTTTTTATACAATCGTTTATCTCTGATATTTCAGAACGAAAAAGGTATGAAAGAGATAGAGATTTACTATTAGACCAGTTGAATGAGTCATTAGAATATAAATCAATATTTCTCGCGGAAATGTCCCATGATTTACGTACTCCGATTAATCCAATTATGGGATTTACCGAGTTATTATTAGAAGAATCCTATGGAAGATTAAATGAAACACAGCATAATTATTTGAATGATATTTATTCCGCCGCGGAACAGTTAGATGGCTTGATTAAATCAATTTTAGATATTTCAAAACAGGAGATCGGGAAATTAAACTTAAATAAAACGCGATTTAGCGTATCCCCGTTATTAAATCAGCTAAAATCAATTTTTGAATCTGAATATAGCAAAAAGGGTTTATATTTTAAAATAGAGGATATTGATAAAAATATGAACATTTATGCAGATCCCGTCAGATTCAAACAAATATTATTCAATCTCATTGATAATGCTCTTAAATTTACAGATACAGGGGGAATCACAATAAGAGTTTTAGAAAGTGATAATCATTGGGAATTTCAAATCGAAGATACAGGGATAGGGATAAAAAAAGATGATTATGAGGTAGTTTTTAGAGAATTCGGAAGGATTGAAAATGATAAAAGAAATAATGTCCCAGGATCAGGAATTGGCTTATCTTTAACGAAACGTCTTATTCAAATGCATGGAGGAGGAATATGGTTTCGAAGTAATCCCGGAAAAGGAACTATTTTTTATTTTATTATCCCAAAACCAAATAAAAGGGAAGGAAGAAATTAATGGAATTAGAAAGACACCAAATTGGTATGAGGTTCAACGATTTATTTAACAGTCTTACCGATGTTATATTTTTACATGATTTACGAGGTAATATAATAGAGGTTAATAATACTGCGTTTGAAAAACTCGGGTACACACACAAAGAGTTAATATCAATGAATACGACCGAGATAGACTCTAAAGAAGATAGAGATAAATTCAAAAAACGAATTAAAAAATTAAAAGAAAATCAACACCTTCTATTTGAAGCAACCCATATTACTAAAACAGGAAAAAGAATTCCTGTAGAAATAAATTCAAAATTGATTAAAAAAAAGGGGTGTCTAACAATTCTAAGTATTGCTCGAGATATTTCTATTCAAAAGGAACAAGAAAAAAAAGCAAAAGAATCCAAAGATAAATATAAATCTATTTTGGGAAATAAAAAAGAAGGGTATTATGAATTGGATTTAAAGGGGAATATAAATCTTTGTAA
>CAZDJH010000481.1:0-3239 GCA_964505645.1 uncultured archaeon
TTTGACTTTTAATGCTATCCATAAAGATGTGAGTTAGCTCATCTATAGATAACTTTTCTAAGCTCTCGTTATCGTAGGTTTTCATAATAATCTGAATAATTATATAAAAGATAAAAAATCCTATATATTTTTAAATTTATTTAAATAGGAAAATATAGTATTATTTAAAAATAAAAAAATCAATAGGTTATTAATTTTTTTTAGATTTTTTTGGGGGGGGTACAAATACCTTCCGCAAGCCAGTTCTTTTCATTTTGATGGCATCCTCGGGGCAATTATAGGCGCAAACTCCGCAACCAATACACCGTTCCTCATCAAACACCGCGACTGCGTCTTCCAATTCAAGGGCTTCCATCGGGCACATTTGGACACATGTTCCGCAGCCAATACATTCTTCATCATTCAATTTGGGAATGTATGAACTATAACAATGATAGGGCATTATTCCCTTATAATACATTTGGAATATTCCACAACAACATTTACAACAGTTACAGAGCGCTTCTTCTTCTCGCTCCACATCGAGATGTATGTGAAAGATTTTATGCACGAGACCATCGTTCTCAGAGGCTTTAATTATGTCCTTCGCCTCTTGCTTACCGATAGGGCGTCCAAATTCCTTTTCAATCGCAAACTTCGCAGTTTTTCCGAATAAAAAGCAGTTTTCCCTTAAATCGGTCACTTTACATGGCTCTTCTAATAAATCCTTCTCATGTCGGCAGTAGCAATGGACTAAAGCGATATCATCATACTTATCAATAATTTTTGAGACATCTTCATTTGCCAACACTGTCTCAACTGGTATATCTTCAATCTCCTCCTCAACGGGGATAACCCTATCTATAGGTGGAAAGTTTTTGTATTGTGGCACTAACATATCGTAATTCTTTTGCGTGAGCTCGCTCAATTCATCAAAAAGCTGGTCAAATAATATTGCTAACTTTTTCTGCTGTTCACCACTTTCTCCCCTCATGAGGGTGAATTCGAACATCCCTGGATATGGGGGCATCAAGCGATATACCGTAATGCCCGTAGACTCGGAATGAGTGCCTGTTAGTACCCCTTTCCTCATAAGAGGTTCCAATATATCCATAATCTTTTCTTCGTTCAAGTCTATTCGTTCTTTTATCTCTTCTATATTCAAGTTCGGTTTACGCCGAAACACCACCCTAATGAAATCTGCTTCCTTTTCCGTAATGAGCAACTTAAGTAACTTTATTAATGTGGGATTTTGTGCTGGGAAGGGTAAATTTCCAGCTAGAACGATATTCCGTGCTGTTTGATACCATTTCTTATTCGGTTTTTGGTTTTCATCAGTCATGATTTATAAACTTCCTAGGTTTTGATTGTTTCATAAGATCTTAATTAGAAATAGATACATCTTATCATATATTTTAATTGTGAAGCGTTTATATCTTTTCTCAGACTAATGCTAACAAATTTTTAAATAATAAATTTTAATTGGTATTGATTCAGATTTCGAACAAATATCAAATTTAATTTTAATTGAATAATTAAGAATTGTTAATAATAAAAAGTAAAGAATAACCTAATTCCTATTTTTTCTTAGATAAGAATAAAGAATAGAAGATCTAAAATTATTTAATAGCATCCCTAATATATTTTTCTAACTCCTGTTCGCTAATTACACCTTCTTACAGTGAAAATAAGTCAATTCCATTAAATTACTTTAATAAGACATTTAATTTAGGGATAATAGTTAAATAATAAGTATTGAAAAATTAAAAATTAAAATATAAAAAAGGTAAAGAACGTAAAAAATGACGAATAATGCTGTTGTTGTAGAGAAAAATGAGGATGATACGATTGCAACGATTAAAATGAACCGCCTTGAGAAGAAGAATGCAATCAATTATGACATTTTAAAGGGCTTAAAAGAAGCAATAGATAAGTTAGAACGCACAAAGGTACGAGTTATTATAATTACAGGAGGCGATGAATTTTTCAGTTCCGGAATCGATTTAAACTTTCTTGCTGGCGGAGGAGAGGGTCCCGAAGACCTCAAACCAGACATAAATATCCCTCGAAACTTTAGATACTTTATGAACACCTGGTTCCATCCAATCTTCCTAAAGCTAGAGAAGATTGAAAAACCCGTCATCGCCAAAATAAACGGTTACTGCTTTGGGCTCGCGTTTGAGTTGGCATTAGCGTGCGATTTCAGGTTTTGCACGGAAGATGCAAAGTTCAGCATGCTCGAGACTAAGTTAGGGCTAAACCCTGATGTCGGGGGTACCATTCGGGCGGTACGAATCTGCGGGATCCAAAACGCTAAGGACATTATTCTTACGGGAAGGACCTTCGACGGAAATGAAGCATATCATTTGGGCGTGGTGAATCGCGTTGCGAAGGACCTTAATGAGTTGGATGAGATAATAAAAATGTATACAGACGAGTTAATCGACAGTTCCCCCCTTGCGGTTGGTCTATCAAAGAAATCCATCGATGATTGCTACGGAAAGGATACAACCTTAGGCCATGAAATCGAGACTTTGGTAAGCTCACAATTACTCCTTACAAAAGATGCTAAGTCGGGACCGCTTTACCGAATGCAAA
Organism: uncultured archaeon; assembly: GCA_964505645.1. GTDB lineage: Archaea > Asgardarchaeota > Lokiarchaeia > Sigyniarchaeales > SOKP01 > TEKIR-8. The sequence goes on from CAZDJH010000481.1 coordinate 2,578, forward strand.
AAAAACCCCCGAAATGGAAGTGGAAATAAGCAATATAAATTTTAGCGGTTTAAAATATTTTTTTTTCTTTATATTTCATCAATCAGTTTTGAGAAAAAAGGAATAGAAAGCAGTGAGTTAGTATATAAAGGAGTTTCGATATTTTCCTATTGAATAGCCCCTATTAAAGTGGTTCCTTAATTAGATAATACACCTTGGAAGAACCGCATTCAGGACATTCTTCTTTTTTATCCTTCGTGGCATCTTGGTCCGTCCACTCGTAATCGCAATTTAAACAACCATACCCCTTAAATCCGTCCTTAAACCTGATATTTCCCCCCACAACCCTTACTTGCTTCCCTTCAATTAGGGCTTTCGTCATTTTTTTATGCCCGCTGTCGAGTACCCTGGAGAAAGTAGGTTGAGAAATGTTCATTTTCTCAGCGGCGTCTTGCTGCGTCAGGTTTGCATAATGTTTTAACCGCAGAGCCTCAAATTCTGCTACAGTTAACACCACATTATTTTCCGGAAGTGGACTTATGTCGGTAAAGTAAAAATTATCCGGTGTTCTCTTGACATGCCTACGCCTTGTTCTTCTGCCCATACTTCATCGTATAGTTTTTAATTATGAGATGTTCTGAAATATTTAGTTTTTGATACTATTATCCAACTGTAACAAATTA
>CAZDJH010000482.1:0-3229 GCA_964505645.1 uncultured archaeon
GCAATCCAAACGGGATCATTGCAGAAAATATTCCAGACGATGGAAACGATACCATTAGGGCGGGGAGACTTCAATTTTTATTTTCCCTTTTTATTATATTTTGTGTTCGGTTATTAAAAGATGCCTAAGCTTTAATCTCTACCATATATAAAATAAACAATTATATGGACTTAAAATTATATACGTAAAAAATTGTATTTAGAAGCGAACATTTTTTATCGTTGCAAAGAAACTCTTTCTCCTTAAAACCGAGAGTAAAACGAATGTAATTACGATTTTGGGAAACTTCTAAGGTTATGATTCACTTTTCATTTAATAAGGAAAATATAAATATCTTATTTGTTTAAAGTTATTATGGTATTGGATATACTTTCATTAACATATCTTATGTTAGAGGACTTCAGTGTTATCTTTAACATTCTATTGTTTTATGTAGTCTTAAAACATTGGCAGGAAACGAAAAAGCGTGCGCTTTTTTATTTATTAGCGTTTTCTGGAACCGGTATTTTCATTTCAGGATTGCGTATTTTCAGCTATGCATTCAATTTGAGGATAATGAGTATCGGGGGGTCCGAAACTCTATTTATATCGATCTTAGGTTTTCTCTCCTCAGGCTTTTTTCTGTTGTTTATTGATTTTTTTGAAGATGGCGAAGTTACCGCAACGCGGTTAGCTTTTTTCTCGGGAATGGTTGGGTTCTTCACAGCAGGGAGAATAATATTTAGGCTCCATAGTGAAGTCCAAGAAGCTACAAGATTAATCGTTGGTATTCAGTTTTATTATTCAATCTATACCTTTGTGTCAATGGTCCCCATTTTTTTCAATGTGATTAATTTCATTATAGCATTTATAGTATTAAGGAGATGCATAGCAATGGTAGAAGAACCCAAATATGAAACGCAATTAAAGATGCTTCAACTCTCTGCATTTTTACTATATATGTTCTCATACATCTTTATTACAATAGGGAATTTTTTATGGGATTTAGGCTTCATGAATGAAATTGTCTCTTTAATAAATAGCATTATTCCAATTATCTCTGATGTCGGTGGAATTTTTATAATGTGGTACATTTTCAGTGGAAATGCTCTAGTAGATTGTTGTCCCATAATGGAATCCAAATTGATAGATTAAACTACCACCCCTAAAGGGCAATGGATTCGTAATTCATCGGGGATTGCTGACATACCATCAGTCTTACATCCTCTCCAAACGCTAACCCCTGTAGTCCCTACGGTTGGTAATGAACTTGTTTATCATTTATCATTCTTAATATTGCTCTATTCCATTTAAATATTATAGGGTCTTGAATTAATGAGTTATAAAATGCGATTCAAAACCGCTCTAAAGGTCGGTGCTTTCTCGCCCAATAATGGTAAAAAAAAAGAAAAAGATAAAACTTTACCTAGTATTTTTCACTCATCGCTTTAAATATTAGAGCAAACACAGCACCCGCGACAAATCCCCCGAGGTGTGCGAAATGTGCGGTTCCATCCGAAACAGCAGTAAATGAAATTAACCCATATATAATTTCCGTAACAAAATATATTATACCAAAGTTTCGAGCATTTATCTTATAAGGGACTTTACCGGTTACAATCTGTAATTGTGTAGTGGGGAACAAGATTGAATAAACAGCTATCAACCCATAAATTGCCCCAGAAGCTCCTAATGTAGGGATATTGTAAAATATGGGAATAAAAAAAGAGGTTACTCCATGGAGTAATGTCCCCACCACCCCCGAAACTAAATATGTGATTAAAAAGCCAAAATGCCCCATTGCAAACTCACAATTATCCGCAACAACATAAAAGAACCACATATTCATCAAAATATGAACGAAATTCGCATGCATAAACATTGACGTAAAAAGAGTCCAAAGCTCCTTTCCGGCGAAGAATTCGGAAGGTGTAAACGCAAAATTTTCTACCAACATATTTCCTGTGGGATCTAAATATTGTATTATGAAGACAATAATATTTAAGATCAAGATAGCTAAAGCAACAATTTGGGTTTGAAAAGGTATTTTATCGGGTTCGACTTCAATGGCCATTTTATTCTTATTTCCTTTTGAAAAGTTCTTATACTTGAAGTAAAGAGTATTTTCCATATAAAATTTATGTTAAAACTCTGAACGTTAAATCGTTTGGAGGGTTGAGAAAAATTAAGGTTTTGATATTTTTTCTTCGAAGAGATTAGTATGTCTTTAAATCTTCACCCAAATAGTAGTATTTCACCCCAATACACACTTTTGAATGAGTACTTCAAGTCGCAAAGAGTATCTTCCCGAAAACAATCTTAAGTACCTATAAAATTCTTTTTTATTTTAAAAATATCTAATTTTTTATATTCTGCTTCAATTGTTTTCATAGAATTAACAGATTTTTTATAGAAGCGAAACTTGAAAAAGAATGCAACAATACATATTAGAAAAGCTGACTGTAGGATTTTTTGGATGTAATTGCTATTTGATCGGTACTAAAGCGAGCAAAAGGATTTTTATAATTGATCCTGGAGCAGAACCCGATTTAATTGTAAAGAGGGTCCATCAAATTGGAGCAATTCCGAGTGGTGTGATCTTGACGCATGGACATCCGGATCATACTGGTGCATTGAAGCAAGTTAGGGATGAGTTTGATATCCCAGTGTTGTATAATAAGAAAGAATATAATAATGGCGGCTCTATCAAGGCAGACCGTTGGTTAAAGGAAGGGGATGTCCTAAAGATTGGAGACCTTCGTCTACATATTTTAGAGACGGGAGGTCATAGTCCTGGTGGGATAAGCCTTTATTCCACGCAAATACGTTCCTTTAGGAATGAAAGGTATGAAGGCATCATATTCACAGGAGATCTTATTTTCAGGCGGAGTGTGGGAAGAACAGACCTTCACTACGGGGATAAAAGGCTATTATTTAAGAACATTAGAGAAAAAATTATTTATAATCCCCAATTATCACATAATACCTTAGTTTTAGCGGGTCATATGGGATTGACGACTATTAAAGAAGAGAAACGATTAAATCCCTTTGGAAAATTGTTCTTAACCTCCGAAGATTGGAAAAATAATATATATTATGGTAAGAATCTAGATAATACCCTTGGTGAATCTATTGAGAATAGACCATAATAAATCCATTTAATTTCTTTATTACTAAATTAGGCTTCTTTTGGGAATTTAACTGACTGCGAAAGAAGTCCCCTACATTTATGTAGGGGATGAATTTCGCA
>CAZDJH010000483.1:0-3226 GCA_964505645.1 uncultured archaeon
ATAGAATATAGAATATAGAATATAGAATATAGAATATAGAATATAGAATATAGAATATAGAAACTAAAATTAATAAGAGAACCATGAAGGAATCCGAGTCAATCTTAAAAACATATGTGATTGGAGTAGTCTTTTTTCTGTTTATTGAGGCGTTTTCTAACCTTCTCGTTGAGATTAACGCCTATGTGTTTATGAATCTCTCAGAAATATTAATATATCTTCCCACATTGCTGATTACGATTATCCTCACTGTATTTTTAATTGTGACGTTTAACAAGAAAACCCTGATGAAACATGAATATCGCTTATTTACGATTATCATTATTATAGCAGGATTGCGTTTAGCAACCCAATTTATCCCGTGGATTTCCGTTCTATTAATCCTTAACTTCCTTCAGCTATTTTTATGTATACTTTTCTTTAATGAAGTTATAATCTTGAGCCAAAAGGAAGGCGAGTTCCTAAATCCCAACCTATTTATTGCCGCAATAATATTTGGATTGGGGATTGAGTTTTCCTTCCTCATAATAAATATGTCTTCGAATTTGACTACCGATTTCACCAAGTTCATTCCTATAATACTAATTTCAATTAGTATGATTGGAATAGATGTAAAAGTATTCTTACCAAATAATGTAAGGCATAATATCGAAAAAGAAAATAAGGATAACAATAAAAAAGAAGTTTCTTATATTCATTTTGCCATTTTGGGCCTTTTATTTTTAACATGTATGATTTGGATTCTTAACCCTATGGCATTATCTGCCCATGGTATTATTAACTTAATGTTTTCAAATTCTACAATGATTTTTCCTTGGACGAGCTATGGGTTCACCTACTATATTTTTCTGATATTAGGAACAGCATTCGCGGCATTTTATATAACAACTCAATTTATCTTAAATTTTGATGTTAAAAGGATAAAACTCATTTCCATAGTGCTTGGAGCGATGTTTCTTTTCATAAATGGAATCTCACTGATATTGATTGAAAGCACCAGAACGGTATGGTCAACCATATTTTTCTCAATAGCTACGATCATCAACGTGGGTTTTGTTATCTACTATTCTTTATATCTTTTTAATGTCTATTCATTCAATAGGCGCCGTAAATTGTTTTTAGGATTTATAACATTTATTATAACAGTAATTTCCTTTATAATATTACAAGTTCAAGTTCTATGGTACCAATATGTCTCACTACTTATTAATGTGATAATTTTAGTGGGAATTTCAGGAGTTTTGGTCTGTCTTGTTGAGATTAAGAACTTTTCGATTTTATGGCATAATAGAGAATTAAACCTAAAGGTTAACATAAAAGTGATGGGAATCTTCTTTATGAGTATCTTTATCATTAATGGTGTCGTTTTGGGGGTCGTAATTGCTCAGAGAATTCCAGAGCCTCAAGTTGATTCGAGCCCAACATTTATGACGTGGAACATTCATAACGGAATTGGAGTTGACGATTCTTTTGATTTAGACAGGCAAATCGAGCAAATTAAAGTCCAAGACCCGGATGTGATTGCTTTAAATGAAGTTGATATGGGGGCATTAAAAACGTCTTTTATTGATATCGGTACATATTTCGCCCACAAATTAAATATGTATTACTATTATGGGTATACTTTTTATAAACATTATGGAAATGTATTATTAAGTAAATATCCTATAATAACAAAAGAAATTTTACCGCTCCCTTTAGAAGTAAAATCAGCAGAACCCAGATCAATGATAAGAGCAACCATCCAGATTGGTTCTGCTCTATGGGCGGTCTATGTCACCCACCTATCCACAGAACAACAAGACCGGCAAGCTCAAGTGCCCTATATCGTAAATAAAATTAATGAGGGGGCATTTTTACGGGTCGTATGGATGGGAGATTTTAATTTGGTACCTGAATCCGGTGAATACAATTCAATTAATAGTACGACTAGCTTGAAATTTACCGATACCTATCGTGCTCTAAATTCTGATCTCGGATATACCGGTGATTTCAATGATAATTTAAACCCTCAAAAAAGAATTGACTATATTATGTGCTCGCCCGATTTAAACCCAACTAAAAGCAAGGTTGTTTGCTCTCTTGCGTCCGATCACTGCGCAGTGATAACTGAATTTTGAAGATTCTCCTTTTGTTTGATTCATTATTTTCTTCGCTTTAATAGTGAATTACTTCGTGGTAAATCTTAATAAAAAAAAAGAAAAAGGTTAGTTATTCTAACCCAATTAAGGGCAATGCGTCTCTGGTCGTTAATAGATGCTCTATTTTAAATCTGCTTCCATCGATATCGAAATAGCCCGATATTCTACTTGCAATTGCCTTCATTGCTTCATGAGCTTTATCATCAGCGACTTCATAGATAATATAATTCTTAACCATATCATCTAAAACGACAAAAACCTTTTCTTGGTTTATATATTCCGGTAATTTAGGGGCTTTACCCGACAGAAATGCCTCTCCCACCTCTTTAGATTTACTAGGGAGGTAGGTGAATGTTACCATATAGAATGCCATTTTAGTTCAATTTTCCCTCCATTAAATTCATTTTTTTTTTTTTGATTTATTCCTAAAATTATATAGAATCTTATCACTCTTATTTGTAGTTATTTTTAGGAAAAAGTAGAGTAAATCAGCACATAACTTACGACACAATAAATAAGGGATAATTTTAATAATAATAAAATTTAAAATTATTGCAATTTAAAGTTCGAAATGAAAAAGAGAATTAAAATAAAGAAAAAGATTTATTATTCTAACCCAATTAAAGGTAAGGCTTCTCGGGTCGTTAATAGGTGCTCGATCTTAAATCTACTCCCATCAATATTGAAATACCCCGAAAATCTATTTGCAACAGCCTTCAAAGCTTCATGAGCCTTATCATCTTCTACTTCATATATCACATAATTTTTAACATGCTCATCTAAGACGACAAAAACCTTTTCTTGGTTTATATATCCGGGTAATTTAGGGGCTTTACCCGACAGAAAAGCCTCTCCTACCTCTTTAGATTTATTAGGGGGGTATGTAAAGGTGACCATATAATATGCCATGTATTTAACCTCCAAAATTTAATTTTTAATTTTTAATTTTTTTTGTTTATTTAGTTTTTTCTTAAATAATATATATAATTATAATCATTCTTATAAATTTTGTTGAGGATTGTGATTTTTTTGGAGTGATATGATCGCTTTCGTACATAATAATTATTCAAAATATAGAATCTTCT
>CAZDJH010000484.1:0-3206 GCA_964505645.1 uncultured archaeon
AGCAGAGGGTTTTCTTTTGCATTAGTTAATTTATTCCTTAATAAGGATTTATATTGCCAAATATATCGCATGAGATTAGGATATTTATTAGAAAAATACCGATTCAACTCCTTTTCGTTTTCTGCAGTTATTTCGCGCCTATTGAAATATACCGCATAACCCTCGAATTTATCTGGAGTATAGCCATACGGTCTTATCGAACTGCTCTTATAAAGCCTTTTTAATCTCTCAACTTCCGCTTCCAGTAATTTTACATACTCGCCATCCACTTTCAAATAGTGATCAGCATTATCGCGTTTAATTTGTTCCCCTTCCTTGAGCACAAAGAGCTCATCTTTAATAAATATTAATCCATTCCTAATAATAAAATAATCCTTTAGATATTGCGGTTTTTCCTCCTTTATACAATATCTCTCGAGTCTCATAACGAGTTCTTTTACTTCCTTCGGAAAGAGGAGATTCCACGATTTATCCCCCTTTAAGTCCCCATTAGAGGATGCAGATTGATACATCCTATAATAAGGAGATGGTTCATTTCTTTCTATTTTATGGAATACCGAGGCATTATATTGACTATGAGATACGAAAGAATCCGGCTTTTTTTCTATTTGGATTATATTTATTGCTCCATCGCCGGTTTTCTTGTTCTCTTTTACTCTCCTCTTTTGGAGCAGAAAAATGCAATTATGCTGTCCTGGCGCACTTGGAAAAGCTTGAAGGTTGGACAAATCGATATATTCTCTTAATATACACTCCCTTAAGACATGCGGTTTCAAATATTTTATGCCCGTTTTTTTAGACTTTGTTATCCAATAATCTGTGGTAATGAAACACAATAACCCACCTGGGTTGAGATGTTCGATTGCTAGGTGGATAAAAAAATAGAATAAATCCATATTTCCCACAAAAAACCTTTGACAAATATCAAATTTCTCACAATATTCTTGAAAAAGTTCTGAATTATAATTTTGGCCGAGATAAGGGGGGTTTCCTATAACTAAATCGAAGTTTTCTCGAAACTCTGCTCCAAGCACATTTTGAAACTTGAAGTGCACATTGGGATAATTGGAAAGAAGGACATTTTTTAAGGATAGGTCTAACTCGAATGCGCTAATATTTGAGAAGCCGTATTCGAGAAGTTTTTCCAAAAAAGCCCCATCTCCCGAGCAAGGTTCCAGAACCTTTAATTTTTTTAAATTGAACTCACAAGGCGGCTCATAAATACTCTCCAAATGATTTACAACTCTTAAAACCATAAAATTTGCTATATATTCAGGGGTATATATTTGTCCGATTTTTCTTCCTTCGTAAATATTCTTTTCAAACTCCTTATATTCTTGATTTGAATGTGGGCCTTTATTATTAAAACTATTGCCCCTTTATTATTAAAACTATTGCCCCTTTATTATTAAAACTATTGCCCCTTTAATTGATGAGGCGTACTTTAACTCACTTATCAATCAGTTCAAAAATAATCTTTCTTTTTTATAAATATTTATCCTTTTTTTATAATATTTTTTTCTTACCCATGACGATGTTTATGGTCGATATTAACGGGTTGTAGGTTTCCTAGTGCCCAAGCTGCCACTTCATTAAGAGAAGGGTGAATCACCATTGAATTATATATCGGCATGAATGAACCCGCTTCGGGGCATGCCCTCTCTGATTTCGGGATCACATCGGGAGGCGACGCTTCGGGCACTTGACATTGATATCCCGAATTCATTAAATAAACGAACTGCTGGATTAAGGCAGCTGCGCTGGCCCCAATAATATGAGCCCCTAGAATCTTATAGGATCGGTCTATAACTAGCTTTACCAGCCCATTATCTGGATCATCTTGTCCTAATCCCATCGCAAATCCTTTAGCGATTGAAGAATATCTATTTTTCGCGACAAGGATTTGATGCCCCGAATCAAGTGCCTCTTCTTGGGTCATTCCTACATGGCCGATCTGAGGATATGTAAACACTGCCCAAGGTACCGCGGAATAATCAACTTTTCTTTTATCTTCAGAATTTCCAAATATATTATATGTTACAAGCTCAGATTCATAGTTCCCTTTATGCCGAAATTGGTATTTACCGTTCGCATCCCCTATGCACCATATATTTTCAACATTGGTTTCTAAGAACTCATTACTCTTAATCCAGCTTTTCTCATCAGTTTCTATACTAGTATTTCCGACCTTAAGGAGGTCAGCATTGGAACGTCTCCCCGTTGCCACAAATATTTCCTCTCCTCGAACTACGATCTGTTGTCCCGTATTAACATCCTCTAATGTAACAGCTTTGGAATGTTCATTTGACTCGACTTTAATCGCGCGCTTATTTAAATGGACATCCATCACTTTTCTGAAATTTTTTTCTAAGATCTGGCTAATTTCCGGTTCTTCAGTTGAGACTAACCTGGGCAACATTTCCACAATGGTAACTTCCGTTCCCAGTGCTGAGAAAATATGGGCAAACTCGGCAGCGATTATTCCTCCACCGATGATTATCAAACTGTTCCAAGGTTTTTTTGGGAATTTTTCGCCAAAAAATGACTTAGTAGTGATATAATCCGCATCTTCCAATCCTTCTATAGGGGGGATAAGGGGTCTTGCCCCCGAAGCGATTAAAAACTTTTCTCCCTCTAATTTTTCTAGTTTATTATCATTTTCATCGATAATTTCCATGGTGTACTCATCGATGAAAGCACCTTTCCCCTTATATAAGTCCAAGTTGGGTACTTGTGATAAACCCTTCTCCATCTCCTTGCTTTCATTGATCTGGCTCCACATTCTCTCTGAAATTAGGTCCCAATCGACTTTTTCCAATTTGAGGTTGATTCCTACATCTTTTGCTTTCTGAGCTTCTCGAATGATATCAGCGGGATATACCAGAACCTTAGAGGGGATACATCCTCGTGTAAGACAAGTTCCCCCGACCTTCCCTTGCTCTATTAATGCGCACTCTAAACCCCTATTGAGGGCTTGACTCAATACGTTCAATCCAACCCCACTTCCTATAACAACAAAATCGTACGATTTCATACATCTATATTACCCTTTATACTTTTTATAATTATTACTAATAAAATAAAAATCAGATCTCTACTATTGATTTATCCTTTCTCATTAAGCTCTGGTTTTTAAAAATGCAAAAATGAGCCCACTTTGATTTAGAATTAATAGGGAACCTAGATTTCTTCCTCTATTTCTTTCC
>CAZDJH010000485.1:0-3205 GCA_964505645.1 uncultured archaeon
TTAGGAATAATTAAAAAATTAATAAATACAATTGATGTTTACTGTTGGAATTTAATTCCGTTATTTTTTATTCTGTTCCTTCAAATCCCAACATTTAATATAGGGTTTTGCATTGTTTCGATTATTTTATTTATATTATGCTATACATTTTACCAGAATGAGATGTATTATGATTTTTAAATCTTTTAAATCTTTTTATGCAGAAACTAGAATCATTAGAAAAATATAAAATCATTTGGTAAAATCCTTTAAGTTATAATAGAATAAAAAATTATTCTAATAAATTTTACATACAATTATAATGATTAAGCGGAGAGCGTAATTTTGATATGAAATGGAAAAGAATTTTACTTCTTGTACCAAACTATAGAACTTCTGGATATGACTTTTATGATTCGGCATTTCCTCCTTTGGCGCTTGAATATATTGCGGCTTATGTGGAAGATCTAGTGGAGGTCGCCATTTTAGACTCTAAAGCAGAAGACCTAAACTTTAGAGACGTATATGAAGAAATAAAGGCTTTTGACCCCGATATGGTTGGATTAACAGTCCCGGTCACTAGTGCAATTAATTTAGTACTCACTTATGCAAAAATTGCTAAGAAACTGGGAATTACAACGATAATCGGGGGATGGCATCCCACCTTAGCTGTAGAACAAACTCTTAGTTCTCCTTGGATTGATATTTTAGTGCGTGGAGAAGGGGAACTCACTTTCAGAGAACTGATAAAGAAGGGGACGCCTGAGGGAGTTGCCGGTCTTTCATATAAAGAAGATGGTAAAATGATACATAATGAAGATAGACCTTTTATAGAGGATTTAGATACATTACGGATGCCGGCAAGACACTTAGTCATCGATTATGATTATAAAGTGTTTAATTTGAATTGTGCCGCCGTAGAGACATCTCGAGGATGTCCCCAGGGATGTAAATTTTGCAGCACGCACGTAGTCTACAAAAGGAGCTGGAGACCTCGCTCAGTGGGTAATATAATAAATGAATTGGAATTAATTTCGAAAATAAAGAAAATAGAAGATGTTTTTCTGGTTGACGATAATATCCTTGTCAACATGAAACGAATGAAAAGGCTTTGTATTGAAATTATTAAGGCAAAAAATGAGGGGCGAATAAGGCATAATCTCTACTTCTTCTTCCAAGGTCGATTGGATTCTATGGCAAGACACCCCGATATCACAAAATTAATGGGGGAGGCAGGATTTTGGTTGGTTCTAGTCGGTGTTGAGGCGACCGATGATGTAAGGTTAAAAGAAGTAAACAAGGGATGTAAAATGGACCAGATAAAGAAGGGGATAAAGGTACTTCACGAGAGTAATATAGTTTGCATGGGAAATGTGATCATCGGTACAAATCTTAGCGATAGCGTAGAAGATTGCTTAAGAACCATTACCAATACACTAAAGTTAGGTTTAGACCTACCCAGCTTTACTCTATTAACTCCTTTTCCAGGGACTCTATACTATAAAGAATTAAAAGAAAAGAACCTCATTTTAACAGAAGACTATTCAAAATATAATTGGTTAAATCCCGTTATAAAGACTGAAAACCTAACTCCGAATGTTTTAAGATTGCTTCTCTTCTTGGGATTTTATTATGTTTCATATTACGGCGGGGGACTAAAAAATAAATTGCGACTCGCCTCCAAGGTGATTAAAAAACGAGGGCTCAAATTTGTTATGAATTTAGGAAGAATTCGTCGAGGATATAATGCGTATTTTTCTTGGAGGGAAATCGTATTAGAGAACATAAAAGAAATCAAGGAAGACAAACAATTGGTTGATAAGAGTGTTCGTGGTAAACATTTAGAAGAGATAGATAAATTGGAAAAATATCTAACAAGCAAAGTGAAATAATTATATGGTAATTCCACAAGCTCGTACTGATAACACATATCGTTGGAAACGCATTTTACTAATAAAACCAAATTTTACAACCACGGGTTGGGATTTCTATAATATGGATTTTCCGCCAATTAATCTCACTTATTTGGCAAGTTACCTTACAGATTTAGATGTGGTTGTAGACATTCTTGACGCAAAGGTTAACAAACTAAGCATTAGCAAATTGAAAGAAAGAATTAAACAATTTAATCCCGATCTAATTGGAATTTCTGTGTTTGTCTCTGCTGCGATAAATGTATCATTCAAGATCGCTAAGATTGCAAAAGAGGTGAATCCCAATATAACCATCGTTTTTGGAGGTAGACATCCCACATTTGAACCTGACGAGACTTTAGATAATGAAAATGTGGATATTTTGGTTAGGGGAGAGGGGGAATTAACTTTCCGAGAATTAATAATAAAAGGAACCCCCAATGGGGTAGATGGTATCTCATTTAAAGAAAATGGGGGCATTATTCATAACGAAGATCGGTCATTGATGAGCAAACAGGAATATGCCAAAATTAGATTCCCGAAAAGAAGTCTTACAAAAAATAACAAATATAAGATGTTTACTGTGAGGTTGGAAACAATAGAAACATCCCGGGGATGTCCACACACATGCAAGTTCTGTACAACATGGAAGATAAATAATAGACGATGGAGAGCGCGACCCGTGGCGCATGTAATTAAAGAGTTGAAATTAATTTCCCAAATGGAAGGAATTACTGATGTATTTTTCGTCGATGATGAATTAGGAGCCAATACAAAGCGAGTAAAAGAATTATGCGACAGAATTATCGAGTGTAAGAAAAATGGAGAAATGAGGGATTTAAAGTTCTTTGCTCAGATTCGCGTAGATGATATCGTGCGGTCTCCAAGCATGGTAAAGAAAATGGCAAAGGCAGGCTTTTGGGTTGTTTTTATAGGTATAGAGAGCGTTGACGAGGAATCCTTAAAAGAGATGCGGAAAGATATCACTTTTAATAAAGTCCTTCAAGCACTTAAGATACTTCATAAAAACAACATAATCGTAATTGGGAATCTTATTATCGGAGTGAATTTACATGATACAGAAGAGGACATTAAGCGCCAAATAGAGGTTATGAAGCAAGTTGATCTGGATATCATTAGTTTTGTGATTCTTACACCCTTTCCAGGCAGCGACACATTAGAAGAGTTAGAGGAGAAAGGCCTTGTAATCACGAAGGATTGGTCTAAATATACTGTAATGGAACCCGTCATTAAAACCTATGAATTAAGCCCCAAACAACTTTACGAATTATTATATTTATCATTCCAAGAAT
>CAZDJH010000486.1:0-3202 GCA_964505645.1 uncultured archaeon
TTTTCGATAATCACATCCTACATTCAATCATACAGCTTCTTGTCGCACCTGGGAGAGTCGTGATTTTATTCACTTCTAAACTTAGGTAAGTGAGTGATGTAAGCTTCCCTATCGACTCTGGGTGCGTCGTGATGATATTATCTCCATCTACATCGGACACGTTCACTTGAAGGGTGGGCGCGAGAGCTACTCCCGTTGCCCCATCTTCAAGACTCCAATCAAGTATGTTGGGTGCTGTGTTGTTTATTAATGTGGTAAAGTTCCATATTTCGGATGTGATATTGACGAATCCGTCAGACACATTCACGAACCAGTGGTAGTTGGTATTTTCGGTAAGCCCACTCGACACCACGGACGCATTTGCCGGGCCACCGCCGTTGACGATATCCGTCCCAATTAGAATATCGGTATCTTTATCATAGAAGTATTGAAAATGGATTGACTCTTTAATGAGGTTATTTTAAAAAGTTTTAGCTTAGCAGAACAATTGGAGGAAATATTAATATTGAATAATTTTATGTAATATTTATACCATTTAATTAATAGAAATTCTCAATATAATATTTATCAAATAGAAATTTGGTTTGAGGCGATGAAAGTGAAGGAAAAGGATAACATAAATGAAATAACAGATAAACTTAATAAATTGGAAAAAAGAAAAGATACATTAAGTAAATTGCTCCAAAAGCGTGAGGACATAATTGAGAAAGACCAGAAACTGATCCTTTCTATTATTAATGAAACAAATAGGCAATTTAAACGATTAGATTCATTAGTTCATAAAAAAAAGAAGTATGCTCTCGGTTATGAATTTTTCAACTCATACTCCGATATGCGAAATAAAGCTAAAGCATTACTTAAAAACTATTCTAAATCTCAAGGAGTTCAAAGACTCTATTTAGCGCATCAAATATTCAGACTCCAGCGACACTTGAATCCAGAGAAATGCGTTATATTTCTTAAAGATTTAATTAAAAGTAATTTTTGGAATGATAAAATTAATAATTTAAAAGAAAAAGAAAATAACGTGAAACTTAAGAAAGCAGCGTCCCAAATATTGAAAGATTTGGGATTAATGCTAACACAATTAAATGAAGAGGGATATAGAAAGTATTTAAGTGGGAGGAATTATCTAGAGATGGCTTGCCGACTTAATCCTGAAGATCCCGATGCATTGGCGACTCTTGGAGGGGCATGGAAAGATGTTGATAGCAAGAAGGCTTGTCAATATTATAAAAATGCCTATAAAATCGATAAACAAAACCCTTATCCTTTAACTAATTATTCTATTTATAAAATCAAAGAAAAAGAGAACCTTGACCTCAATGCAAGAACACGGGATTGGATTAAGAAAGCAATGGAAATCCGATCTGATCAAATAGAACAACTTATAGAGACTCCGTGGTCTTTCTTCGATTTAGGAGTATATCACCTAATCCTTAATCCAGAAGACTCTCAGATTCCAAATAATTTTAAAAATGCCGTAAAATATTTCCTATGTGGAATTCGTTTTTCTCAAGAGTCGTGGATGATAGATTCTTTAATCAGAACTTTAGAGCTAATTGAGCCAATTCTCATAGAGACATATAAAGACCGGTATTTGATAATTAAAAAAGTATTATTGTTGGGTCAAGGATTTCATCTATCTTTAAAGGGCCAAAATAAAACCGAGGAATATAATGATGTTATAAAAAGATTGATGCAATTAGGACTTAGAGGAGTTCAATCCAATTTTCCTATCCAGAAGCATAACTCTTCCTTCCCTTTCACAAGACTCTTAGTTTTAAGTGGAGATCTAAAACATAACCTTACTCAGTGGGAATACTCCCAATTTAAGGAACACCTTATCGATAAATTAACAGACTTTCAGGGTGGACTCGTTATATTCCATACAACACCAGAATTGCTGAAATTAGTCGCAGAACTTAAAAGTGGTATTAAAGATATCCGAACTTACCTCTACACACCCTCTTTGATAAAATCATCTAAAAAGGACAAAGATTTGACACTAGAAGACTTATTTGATGAAGTATCTGGAGTCGCCTCCTCGAAACTTAGCTTGGATATTATCCTTAAATTCTGGTTTGAAGTTCTAATCCAACAAATTTCTCCAAACCGAATTAAAGTTTTTGGAATTGGTGGAAGTTTTAAAGATACCTCGACTGGTGTCTTGGAATATCTGATTTCAATCGCGTTTGGCGCCCATTTGGGAGTGTTTACAAAAAGTAAGTATGCCGTAAAAGCACTTAAATCGGATAAAAAAATTGCCCTAGCACCTATTAAAAAGAATTTTAAGGGAGCAAAAATTCGGGTCTATAATGAATTGGAGCCTAATTCTGAAACCGACCTATTTAATTTTCTATTTGAACCATTTTATAAGGACCTTGATAAAGAGAACATAAATGCATTCCTTATCTATGATTTAAGTGGAGCTCCCATCTATAAAATTAAATTTTATGAGCGAACAGTAGATAATATTATCTTAGGGGGTTTATTAAGTTCTATAGAACACCTTTTTCAAGAAATGGGTTTTGAAGGAAATCAATACATACCTGGGAAAAAAGTAGACGAAACCTTTATGGGCTATTTGGGTAAAATCAACTTATTTAGCAAGAGAACGGATAAAAAAGAATATATAATTCAGTTACTGATAATATTAAATCGAAAACCCTCTCCAAAATTAAAGCAGAAAATAGAATTATTCAAAGATGAACTGTTAAGTAAATTTTTAGATGATTTTGAAAAATTAGCCCGAAAAGGAAATGCCTATGGGGCAACTCCTATAGAATCAAGTTTGATAGATGATTTGGTGGCTGATATTTTTGGAAAAGACTTAGTTAAAAATGCCATTAAATATAGGAAATGAACTATTTCAATTTATCATCTTGAGTTTGAAATATTGATTTTCATCTTCTTTAGACTGAAATATTCGGTTCTATAAAGTATATGTATATCTTACATTATTTATTAAATATTATTAAAGATGAATTCTTTAGAAGATTAATGCTCTTATATCAAGTTCAAGGTTTTGAAGAACGTTTCTTAAATTTTATTGGGGTAGTTTATGAATCCATTGTCATTTCCATTACAATCGTTATACTCGTCCTAATTTATTTAAGATATCGTGAGAAAAGACATGAATTTACGTTATATTTGTTAATTATCTTCATATTTTATCTCCTAGCAATTTTCTTTTCATTAA
>CAZDJH010000487.1:0-3199 GCA_964505645.1 uncultured archaeon
CCAAATTATCTAACACCGATATCTATTAAATAATCGGTTTCATATTAAGTTTTTATTTATAACCTATCAAAAATACCTAATCTATAGGAAGATATCTAAATAAATAGTAGTAATTTAATTTGATAATGAATTCAAGTAGTAACGGATGGGTAATATTTAAATGCTAAATTATGAATTCGCGGTATCGCTAGAACGGATTTTATCATAAATTGAATATCTAAGCGGGGGTACTTTCTTAGATCCAAGAATTTTTTATAAAATATTCTTGCCCTTCTTTTCTTATCGGGGGATTTAGTTAAACGGATAAATCTTGTAGCAATTTTTTCCAGTTTAGTGGAATCATTAAATAGATAATAATTAATCGATTGTAAGCTCCATTTTAATGCCTCTAAAGAAAACTTTATAGGATTTAATCGTTTAAATGGGCTAATAACTATAGAAAAAAGGGAGATAATGGTGTTCATAGCTAATGATTTGATTACATCCAATAAAAGAGATGAATCCTTAAGCCTTACATATACGATATCTCTAAAATCATCTCCAAATAGTAAAACACTATTGTCAATCATATTTAACAGCACTAATCTCGCTGGAGCAAGGACCATACTTAATAAAAAGTTTACATTGAAGATTTCATGAAAGCGGGCTTCAATAAAATCCGTTTTCTCTGTTATAAAATGGCTCACAAACATTCCCGTATCTCTTTGAATGAAAAATAAGATTGAACTTAATAGAGAAGGTTGATAATCTAAAAACCTATGTTTTTGCTCGAGAGTGAGAAGTGCTCCTTCCAATTCCTTTATTTTCTTTTTTTCTATCTTATCATCTAAGATAATTAATAAGTCGCAATCCGAAACATCCGCGGTAGAATTTCTAAGTTGGCTTCCAAATAAAATTAGGGATCGAATAGATGCCAATCCAACATATTGATCCAATATTTTGTTAACTTCTTGCACATAGCGTTTGGTTCTGCGATTTAGTTGTTGCCAGGACGTGCCTGCTTCAATTTTTGAGAATCTTTCTTTCAAATTCATTGACTTATTTACTCACTAATATACCCCTAAGAACTCATTTAAGTTAAAATCCAAGGGGTTATAATCTATTTCCCGCCTTATATCCCCCATGAACCGCCTCTAGTGCAGTTTCGGGCTTTCGGGCTGAACCAATCTTCTTTACTTTAATTCCCAATTCCTTTATAGATTCATAAAGCGTATCATTTGGTTTAACTCCGGTGGCGTAATATACCATATCTATATCCGGAATAATTTTTTCGGAACCATCTTGATCTTCATATCTCACGAAATCATCTCCAATCTCAGTTACGTTCACTCTAGCCAATCTATTAACGCCTAACTTATCGCATTTATTGAGTAAGATCCATTTGGTTGTTTGACCGATATTAGAACCGAATTTGCCGAGTTTCTCCAAAACCGTTACCTTTTTACTTCCTTTATAAAGCATATCAAATGCATCGTTCCTATCCATTGCATCATAAAAGGTGAGAAATTCAAAGGTTTCAGGCCATAAAGAGCCGTATTCTGCAAGGTATAGGGCTAATTCAATCCCCGTAGCTCCACCACCGATTATAACATTGTTATTTCCAACGGGAGCATCTTTCGTGAATACATCATTGGCGAAATAGACATGATCTTTATCGATACCCTTAATCGGCGGTTTTATGGGAATGGAACCGGTTGCCAAAAAGACTGCATCGGGGTTGACTTCTTTAATGGTGTCAAGAGTTACTTCCGTGTTTAAATGGAGATTTATATCTAATTTATGAATCCAATATTGGTAATCTTCTATCATACGTTTAAACTCATTTCGGCCAGGTGGAATCCAGATTACATTGATAAGCCCTCCTATTTTATCAGCCTTTTCAAATAATTCTACTTGATGACCCCTCTTGGCAGATATTCGTGCGGCTTCTAACCCTGCGGGGCCCGCCCCTATGATCATTAGATTTTTCTCATCATCAACTGGATTCAAGCTCCGCTTACTCTCATTTCCAGCCCTTGGGTTACGCAAGCAAATGGTTGATTTTAGTTTAAACATCCGATCTAGGCAACCTTGATTGCAAGCTACACAGTGAATTATTGAATGCAATTCACCGTTTTTTGCCTTTTCTGGTAGGTACGGATCTGCGATTAAGGCCCTTCCAAAGCACACGGCATCAGCCTTCCCAGCCATTAATATTTCCTCTGCGACAACGGGATCATTAATCCTATTTGATGCAAATACTGGGAGGTTAACGACTTTTTTAATATTGTCAGCTAAATATGCATAGCAACCTTCTGGGACATCCATCGTAATCTGAGGAACCTTAGTCTCGTGCCAGCCACCAGTAACATTAAAATAATCCAATTTTGGCTCTAGATTTTGCGCAATTTCAGGGATATCTTTATATGTATTACTTTCCGGGACAAAATCATCTCCTGATATTCGATAACCAAGAGGATAATCGCCCACTGCATCCCTCATCCGTGTAAGTGTTTCTAAGGGAAAGCGCAGTCGATTCTCAAGGTTGCCCCCATATTCATCGGTTCGTATATTTGTTTTCGGAGAGAGGAATTGTGCCATCAAATACCCCGCGCTTGCACATATTTCAACTGCATCAAACCCTGCTTTTTGGGCACGAACAGTCGCTTCGACAAACGCTTGTTGCTCTCGCTCGATGTCTTCATGTGTCATTTTACGCGGAGTGGTCCTACTTAACTTGCTATAGACCTCTGAAGGCCCAATAGGTTTCTTTCCTATAATTTGGGGGTAAGCATAGGCACCTGCGTGGTATAACTGACAGCAAACCTTCACGTCGTTCCCAACGGCATGCATCTTATCTGTAAATCTCTTTAATTTGGGTATAAACTTATCATCGCTGACATCTACCATGGAGATGGATCCTTGACCATATTCACTTACGAAACACCCGCCTAAGCAGACCATCCCGGTGCCCCCTTTTGCGCGCTCCACATAGAAGTCTATTAGATCATCAGATATAAAGCCCTTATCGGCTAAAGTTAAATGCATCGCAGGCATCACTATTCGGTTTTTAATGGTTAGATCGCGAATCTTGAATGGTGAAAACAGTTTAAAAAATTTCATGCTTAATCTTTAATCAATTTATTTTTTATTTTTAATTTTAATTTATTTAACTGACTGCGAAAGAAGTCCCCTACATTTATGTAGGGGATGAATTTCG
>CAZDJH010000488.1:0-3196 GCA_964505645.1 uncultured archaeon
AAAGCAAAGCCCTAATTCATCTTTTTTTAGAGCAAAGCATAGCATTGTAGTGCAGATGGCCATATATGCGAGCTTCTCTCCGGACATGCTTCCCGATATGTCTAGCTCTATGCAGACGCTTCTTAATCCCTTTGCAGTTTCATATACATAAAAATCATCATAATTTATGTGGGATAACTTTTTACCCTTTTCCAAAATATTATTTATAGTCTCTTCCATGTCAATATTTGACATGTCATCTCCAACGGTATAAGGACGTAAAATATTGATGGGCATAGGGCCTGAAATTGCACTTCCAAGTCTTGCCCTCGAATAATGGATTCCTAAATCGATTAACATCTTTTTAGCCAGTTCCTTTACTTTTTCTTTCGCCCCCACGGGTAAATTCTTTCTGTGTATAAACCACTGTTCTAATAGATTTTCCCCGCTACCCGCGGATAGGCAAGAGATGAGTGTGTCCATACCCTCCTTGCCTGCCATTTCCCCAGCCGCATTAAGCGTTTGATCCAGCTTAAAATGGCCTAATGCGCCCATTGCATCTCTATTATTTGAAGCCAACCCCGCATTGAGCAGTTCCTTAATTCTATCATAATTTAAATCCTTTTTTAAACGCTTGAGGAGGTTTTGAATTCTTTCAAAATCTCCTTTTTTCTGTTCAATTAATTTTTTTAACAATTGATAATTCGGTTCAATTAATTCGTAGATTTCATCTTCGGGCATTCCGAGGCTTTTTCCCATATTTTTTATATCCTCTGAGCTTGGTTCCAGACCAACCCTTCTGAGGAACTCGACCGCGTCTCTTAGTTGGGAAGGGTCTTTAGTCGATTCTAAAGCTTTTTTTACGATATCCGGGATAGTTTGAGAAATTTTTTGACTACAATGGTCATTTTGGCAAGAATTCTTTAATTGTTGTAGTTGATGGGAAAGTGTTTTAAAGCCCTCTGCTTGCCTTTTGTTATGTAAGGTTTCTTTAACAGCATTTTCTAAAGCCTTTTTATAGAGAGAATTCCATGATTTATTAGCCATAGCATTTTTTGCTAAGCTCTCTAAGGATATATTCATATTCGATTGCGATTTTGTTTCATTAATTTTTTCTAACATATCTTCCCTTAAATTCGTTCCAAAATATTGATCTAGAGTATTTGCGAGATTAAAATTATGTTCAAAAGAGGAATTATTAATTGAATTATCTAATACTTGTTCCTTATCAAAGTTGGGTGTTTCTCCCAAATTCTTTGCCGCATTAAAGAGTTGATCTAGATTCTTTATTTGATCTTGGAGGTTTTTTTTCATATCTTCAAATTGATTTTGTGTAATAGAATTCGTATCTTTTAAAAATTTCATTGATTGAATAATATCTTCAAAATCTCCTCTTTGCATTAAATCATTTAAATCATTTGAGATATTTTTATCTTGTAAGGCCTTACTTGCTAATTTCTCCCAGTCTCTATTAGAATTCTGTTCAATTAAATCATTTAAATCAAGATTCGAACCCGCTTTTAAATCTTCGGGGCTTAAAGAATTAATCTTTTCTTCGAACCTTTTTTTAGCCTCCTCCATTAGATCTTCGATAGAAGATATCTCTTCCTTATAGAGTTCGCTTTCATCGTTGAAGAAT
Source organism: uncultured archaeon (assembly GCA_964505645.1). Classification (GTDB taxonomy): domain Archaea; phylum Asgardarchaeota; class Lokiarchaeia; order Sigyniarchaeales; family SOKP01; genus TEKIR-8. The sequence continues at coordinate 1,619 of CAZDJH010000488.1, forward strand.
TGCAACGCCGACTTATATGGTTCTTGGTTCTTTTTTCTGTTTAATTCTTCAATAAATTGCTCTAATTCCTGGATCTTTTCAGTATCTACGGACATCTCAATTTCATCTACTAAATCTTGAATATCATCCAGTTCTGACTGTTCCCCATGGCTTAAAAAATCATCTTCTAAGGAACTATGGCTTCCTTCAACCTCAAAGAAATCAGATACAATATCCTTTTTGTAGTTCGGAAATAATATTTTAAAGGCAATATCCTTTGCTAATTCTTGATTATCTGGAAATGAAGTGACTCTGCTAATTTCAATATAATCATTTGATGTGACTTTCCCCTTTCGATAATATCGAGACAATATAAGACGGGGTATTGATAGAACTTGTCTTGAAGATGGTATTTGAACTATATCCGGATGTTTCCGGAGCTGACCAACAAATTCAACCGCAAACTCACACGGATTTTCGGGAAATATTTTCCCCATTATACAATTATCCCCCTAATGTTTTGTTTATTATTCTATTGATAACATTTTCTACTTTAACCCCGGGTTTTGGTTTAATGCTTCCTAATAACACATGCTTTGAGATCTCTGTTAAGTGAGAGTAGACAGTTTCGTCAGCCTTAATATCTCCTTTTTTTTCAAGATACCTTCTCCGTCCAAGGAGTTTTGCAATGGCAATTCCTGCGCGAATTGATGCGGGGACTTCAATATCAACCTCATTTTTTCTTGTTTCCTCGATAATGGAATAAATGAGCTCTAATTCCGATTCTTTTACCATAAACTGTTCGGGTAAATTTATTCTAATGATATCGAGCTCAGTTGCTTTTTGAGGATAGGTTAATTTAATCCATACCTTTATTCTATCCTTTAAAGCCTCAGATAATCGATGGGTACCCGATAATTCTTCGGGATTCATTGCACAAATAAAAAAGAAATCTTTTGCTGCTTTAATCCTCCCTAAATGAGGAATCCCAATTGAGGCTTCTTCTAAGGGCTCTAATAATGTGTTTTGAGAATATTCTGTTGCTCTATTAATTTCATTGGCAAGAAAAGTGCCTCCTTCTAACATTGCACTAAGTAAGGGGCCGGGATTAAAGGCCTCCAACGTAAATCCCTCTTTTAAAGTAATCGCAGGATCATAACTTTCGGTTTCTATGCATATGCATAGAAATTTCCGATAAAATGTGAAGGCTTAATCGATTCATCCATCGTCAACCAATAAAAGTTTCTCCGTTTATTCTCTTTGGCTCTCAAACTGGCGAAATAGCGGCATAGTATTGTTTTTCCTACTCCTGGGGGTCCCACGAGCGCGGGAAATAGTCCTGTTGCCTCTGCATCCCTGAGAAGCTCCAGCGCTTTACCATATTGCCCTGTTAATACAATATCAATTTTCTCTTTTGCAATATCGGCGATCTTTCTTTCATTATATAATTCACGGAATCGTTTTTTATCCATTTTAATTTTTCCACATACTTTTTTAATTAAATTTGATATTTTTAAATATTTTATAATTCTTATTCTTTTCGCTTATTAGGCTAATTTTACAAAAGAAGGATCATTTATAAAATCTTTCAACGGAGCG
>CAZDJH010000489.1:0-3192 GCA_964505645.1 uncultured archaeon
TGTTGGTTTTACTACGGAGTCCTCTCCAAGTTCTATCCGGGAAATGGGATATACTACTGGTGGAATCACAGGGTATTCTGTTTCTGTTTTTGGAGATTATGCCTTATTAGCAGCGGGATCATGGGGTTTTTTAGTATATCGCTTATCTGATTGCTTAGAAGGTGGCGAGGATGATATACTGGGTTTTGATCTCTTAATTTTACTAAGTCTATTGGGTGTTTGTTCTATCTCCATACTGCTTCATATTAAAAGGAAAAAATTATAGCTTCATTACCTAATCTTTTTTTTCATTAACTATAAAGCCCATCTATCGTAATTTGTAGCATGCGGATGTTCCAGCATTTTAAATCCTGTCCAGATTTGTCAAGCCTTTTTTCTACTATGAATTACACTCTATATTAAATAATTTGAGTTTAAGGTCGATGTTGTTTCATATAGCGTCTTATATAGTTCTCGACTTCTTTTGCGGGTTGAATAATCCCAAAATGTCCTTCGCATAGAATGTCGGGCTCGAATTCCAGCAAGTGTTTCATAGAAGATTGATATTGCTCTAGATCTGACCCAAAACTCTCGTAAAAGGGCCCATGGATGTCTTGTCCGAATAATACCTTTTTTCCTTGAATTTTTATAAGAACGGAGATAGAACCAGGAGTATGGCCAGGAGTGTGAATACATTTAAAATCGTAGGACCCTAACTGTAAATGTTCTATTTGCTTTGAAAAACGTTTATTTAACTTTACAGGTTTGTAATCTTTACTATACCAAGAAGCAGCGGTCTTATCGTCATGCCCCTTTTCTTCAATGGGCTGCGCATCCTTTTCATGCGCATAAAATTTAACATTGTTATTGTAATTGTACAATTTATGACACGCCTCAATATGGTCTATGTGGCAATGAGTGATAATACAATGCCTAATATCTTTTGGATCTAGCCCTGCTTTAGCTATATTACGGATTAAAGAAAAGTCCATTCCGCAATCTATTAAAACCAATCCATCGCTACTTTTCGTATCCACGAGATATACATCACAGCCAGAACTTCCCACATGGTATACATCTTTTATGATTTCTTCCATATTTTAATCGATTTTATTATTATTATGAATATATTTTGTTTAATATAGGTCCTTACATAGCGAAACGGCTTCATCAGGATAATCTGTATAAATACCGTGAATTTTAGAACCATTAATTTCCATCTTCATGAGGTGCTTCATTCGGATTTTTGTATTAACACTCCAGAAAAAGCAATTAAAACCATTATTTAAAACCACAGCGAAATTCTCCTTATAATACCGATTTGCTTTGATATTAAGAATTTTTATGTCGTTCTTTTTTAAATTTGAAACATCTATATCATATTTTTCCAAATTAGCAAATCTATGTGGGATTGTATGAACTAGATTAACTTCTCTGCTACATTTTCTTAGGCAATGTAAAACTTTAATGCGGGTATCAGTTATATACACATTTTCTAAGAGCGAATATTTCCCTGCCATCTTAATCAGTTCGACTCCCGCCTTTTCACTTCCGATATCCAAACTAAATTTTAAGTCTGGATGGTCGGAAAAACATTCAAATAGGTCTTCTAAGGTAGGGATCTTCCTTCCGTCTTCAAAATCTATATTCCTTAGTTCTTTAAGAGTTAAGTTTTTAATTTTATAATGAGTGTTATCGATTTTAACCCCGGGATCGTGAAATGCAACTAAGACATTATCTTTTGTTAGTCTAATATCGGTTTCAATGTTCGCATTCATTTCACAAGCAGTTTTAAATGATTTAAGCGTATTTTCTATACAATAACCGCTTGCTCCTCGGTGTCCGAAAATGTAAATCTTATTATCTCTCATGGTAATAAAACTAATCTAAATAATGTTTCTGAAATAAAGAACGTTTTTAAATCGGATTAAATTTTGATTTCTATTTCTTAAAAATTGAAATGCTTTATTAAAGTTGTTTGTATTACTCAGAAACATCAAGGGATTCTGAGACTTTTACCTCATTTATTTTTCCTAATTTATCGCGTTTAGTATTTCTTATTTTTCGATAAGTATTCAATTCTATGGATTATCTTTATTTAATTTATTAAACCTCAGTGGATGGCTAAATTCTCTCTTAAGTTCTAAAAAGGTTTTAATCTAATAAATTCTTTATATTTAATAATTATTGATTTGCTAAATAAATTGGAAAATTGAATATGGAAAATAATACGGAAAATTCACCAGGAGAAAATACCGAGGAGCGGAAAAAGACTTTTTCAACTAAGATTAAAAGATATTTTGAAAATCTCGTAGACTTTTCTTCCTTTGATACCAAAACTATTATATTTATGATATTAATGGTAATTCTGGTTATAATATCCTTGTATTTATTATATGTCCTTGTATTTGTGGATGAAACCATTTTATGTACCATAGTAGTTAAGTGGTTTGTAATCCCAATTTATAAATTAAACTTTTTAGGAATTCTTCTCTTTATTGTGATTATGGTGGTTCAAGGGCTCTTAGTCCCGATTCCATCGGAGATTGTCTTATTTTCAACTGGAATTATTTGGGGGATCTGGGTAGGGGGATTTTTAGGAATAATCGGGTCGATAGCCGCCGGAATACTCTGTTATTATATCAGCAGATATGGAGGTCGACCAATAGCAGAGAAGCTTGTAGGAGAAACGGCAATAGAAATGGCCGACAATTTTATCTACAAATACGGCTCTGGAGCGATACTTGTAGCCCGTTTTCTCCCTTTTATTGCCTTCGATCCTATAAGTTATGCGAGTGGAATTGTTGACTTGGATGTGAAGAAATATACCCTTGCGACGGCGATAGGTACCATCCCTCGTGCATTTTTTTATTCTTTTTTGGGGAGTACTTTAAAATTTAATATTGAAACTATGGACCCTGTAATGATTGATATGGTTATCAATCAACAATCGGCATACTTCAATACAATATTTTTAATTATAGCCATTGTGCTTTTAGCAATTTTTGCAGCCTATTACCTTACAAGTTTGTATTGGAAAAAGAAGATGGCTAAAGAACCCGTCAAAAGCGAGGAGTAGCGTTTTAAATATTTAAAGGGTTTTTATCAATTAGATTAGATTAGATTAGATTAGATTAGATTTTAAATATAATAAATACTTTAAATCCATTAAGTTTTAATGTCTTTTTTTTTATATTTTAACTAATGAATTTA
>CAZDJH010000490.1:0-3188 GCA_964505645.1 uncultured archaeon
ATCTGCGATAATACAAAAGCCAAAAATTTGTTAGATTGGAAACCTCAAACATCATTGGAGGAAGGAATAAAAAAGTTAGAACAATGGATTATAAAAAATGAGGATAATTAAAAAAATGGAAAAGCCCGCAATTGAAGGAGGGACGCCAATTAGGAAAGAATTTTTACCTTATGGAAAGCAATCCTTGGATAAAAGAGAGATTAATGAGGTCATTGACACTTTAAAATCAGATTGGATTACGACAGGTCCTAAGATGCGCCTTTTTGAGGAAAAGTTCCGAAATTATATTGGCTCAAAATATGCTATTGCGGTGAATTCAGGCACTGCTGCTCTGCATATCTCAACTTCAGCAATTGATATTAACCCCAGCGATGAGGTGATAACAAGCCCACTTACTTTTGTCGCCTCAGCGAATTGCATCGTGTATCGAGGGGGTACTCCCATATTTGCTGATATCAAAAGAGATACATACAATATCGACCCAGAAGAAATAAAAAAAAGGATTACACCAAACACAAAGGCGATTATCCCTGTTCACTTTGCAGGACAGCCTTGCGAAATGGATGAAATATTTGAGATTGCGGAAGAGAATGGCCTTTATGTGATAGAAGATGCTGCGCACGCAATCGACGCCGAATATAAAGGAGAAAAGATTGGGAATTTAAGTGATTTGACTATTTTTAGCTTTCATCCTGTAAAAAATATCACAACAGCCGAAGGGGGGATGGTCACCACGAATAATGACGAGTTATACGAGAAATTACTTATGTATCGTACTCATGGAATTTCTAAAGATGCTGTTAAAAGGTTTGGGAAGTCTGGTGGATTTTATTACGATATGCAGTATCTTGGGTACCGTTATAATCTTAGTGAGCTCCACGCGGCCTTAGGAATTCATCAATTGGATAAATTGAACTCATTTCAAAAAAGAAGGAGGAAGATCGTAGAAATGTATAATAATGAATTACCTAAAATCGAAGGAATTCATATTCCCTTCAAAAAGGAAGATGTGAAACATTCATGGCACATCTACGTAATCCAATTGAATCTGGAAAGTTTAAAAGTTGATCGGGATCAAATATTTAAAGCCTTGAGGGCTGAAAACATCGGAGTGAATGTCCACTATATTCCAGTTCATTATCATTCATATTATAAAGAGAAGTTCAATCTGAGTAAAGGAATCCTTCCTAATGTCGAGTGGATTTTCCCAAGAATATTAACAATCCCCCTTCATCATTCTATGACCAATAAAGATGTAGAAGATGTTATTAATGCTTTAAAAAGGGTGCTTAATTATTATAGGAATAAAAACAATTAATCAATATTATATCTTAAAATATTCAATTAAAAGCGTGTAAAACATGGACCAAATTATAGGGAATAACATGTATGATCTTTTAAAAAGGTTATTTCCTATTTGTAGAAGTATTACGGGTGATGGGGTAAGGAAAACATTAAAAATTATACAAGAGTATATACCAATTGAACTCTATGAGGTTCCAACGGGAAAAAAAGTATTCGATTGGGTTATTCCCAAAGAATGGAATATTAATGATGCTTATGTGATGAATGAAGAGGGGATAAAAGTAATTGATTTTAAGAAAAATAACCTTCACATAGTGGGATATTCCGTTCCGGTTGATAAGGAAGTTTCCCTTTCAGATCTCCAAGACCACCTATACTCACTTCCGGATCAACCTGAAGCGATACCCTATGTAACCTCCTATTATAAGCCCCGGTGGGGGTTTTGTATTAAACATTCTAAGAGGGAAAATCTAAAAGAGGGAAAATATTATGTATATATCGATAGTGAATTGAAGGACGGACATTTGACATATGGTGAATTATTAATTCATGGAAAAAACAATGAAGAAGTATTCCTTTCCACATATGTTTGCCACCCATCTATGGCAAATAATGAATTGTCAGGTCCCATAGTCACCACATTCTTGAGTAAGTGGATCTTAAAAAAACCAAGAAGATATAGTTATAGGATTATCTTCATCCCAGAAACGATTGGATCTCTCACCTATCTTAGTCAAAATATCAGTGAAATGAAGAAAAAAGTAATTGCGGGTTTTAATGTGACTTGCGTAGGAGATGATAAAAATTACTCCTACCTCCCAACTCGATATGGAAATACATATGCAGATAAAGTTGCTTTAAATGTCTTATCGAATAAGCATCCCGAATTTACGAGATATACTTTTCTTGATCGAGGAAGTGATGAGAGACAGTATAATGCCCCAGGTATAGATTTACCTGTTTGCAGTTTGATGCGGAGTAAATATTTAGAATATCCTGAGTATCATACCTCCTTAGATAATTTATCCTTAGTGAGTAAAGAAGGATTAGCTGGTTCTTATGATCTTTTAAAGGAGAGTTTAATAACAATCGAAAACAATTATATCTATAAAATACGGTGTTTAGGCGAACCCCAATTGGGAAAGCGGGGATTATTTCCCACTCTAAGCAGTAAATCTCGTCGGAAATATACAAGAAATATGATTAATTTCATAGCTTATGCCGATGGAACTAATGATTTAATCGATATCAGTAATATAATAAATATTCCGGTTTGGGACTTATATCCTATTATAGAAAAACTGAGAAAGTCAAATTTATTATCTAAATCTGAAATAAGCTTAATTAATCTAATTAAGGGAAGCGAAGAGGATTAAAAACAAAATAATTTTGGAATACACCTATGCATATGTGATAAAATAATTAACATACTCCAGTTTTAAAAAATTAGTGATCTTTTTTCCTTCTTTTATTTACTATATTAGTATATACCTACTCCTTGGAGGGTTAATGGCTCTTAACCTAATTTGCTAATCTTTTTTTAAATTTGCGATGATTTTTGCAAACTCTAAATCCTCATAATTATCAATATCTACCGCGTTTTTCCACTCTAATTCAAAAAATAAAAATTCTGGAGTATAAAAAGTTTCATATTCTTTTAAGATATTAGCTTTTGCCATCCAGATAGCACCGGTAGGGGAAAAAAGGTCAGGTAAGTCTTGAGATCTGGCTCCTTTTATTTTGGGAAAAAGCCTTTGGGGTTTATTATTATCATCTAATTTAAATGCCCACCAAGGATTCATCCAAATAAATTTAAAACAACTTATAACGGATTAGGCATCATTTTTTTTAAAAAATATATAATGGTTAATTATATTTTTTTT
>CAZDJH010000491.1:0-3186 GCA_964505645.1 uncultured archaeon
AATGGGGGTGGTTAAAAAAATACTCGGTACTGTTTAGGGCGGGGAGACTTCAATTACTCCTTTATAACCTATTTAGATTCGTGGGTCATATAATAAACTAGTTTCAGTCTATAATGCTTTTTATTTTTGCTATATAATTTTTAATCCTCTTCTCGTCTGCTTCGGGAATTGCCACTGCTAAGACCCGCGTTTCATCCAATTCGTGAAGTATAATTGAACCATTTTCTCCCCCCACGATTGAATATTCTAACCCCTTTTTCTCTAATAAAATACTGGAAAGCTCATATAATGCGGCACACATCGCAGAAAGAGTAGGCTCTGACATGGTTGATTCGACCTTGATGGGCATACCTTCTTTAGTGATTATTGCGATGGTTAAAGCATTGGGGATAGCCAATTTAAGCTTGACAAAAAGGTCTTCTCGGATTAGATTGGATGTTTCGACCAATGCCGAGATTTGGAGGGCAAGTTCCTTTAATCTCGCTATATACTCGGGGACTCCCTCGAGTTCTGCGAGTTCTCTATTTAAGTAGATTATTGCCGTAATGGTTTTGGTCAATAAGGATACGATGATTCTCTCCTTCCCCGCGATCAAATCATAGGAAATGTGTTGGTTTAATGAGTTCTTCAATAATTTAGACGATAAGAATAATATACTTGAGTTCGCAGCAGTAACTTGCAGTTCTCTCATATTCAACTCACTTTTGAATTGGCTTGCTATGCAATCTCCTCCGTGCGTCCCAATTGAAATTCCAATTATTGCGGTTTTTTCTTCTAACTCTTTAGAAATTAACTTTTTAATTTTATCTTCTAATTCGTTCATATTGAAATCAAGGAAAATGTTCTTATTATGTTTTTTGGTAATATTTTAAGTAAAGTAATTTTATAATTAATATATTGTTATCTTTATAACATTAATAATTTGATGTTATTAGTATTAGTATTAGTATTTTTTCAATATCAATATCAATATCAATACACTATTAGAAAAATTGAAGAGGAACGAAAGGTATGGATAAACTAAGAAGAGAATTTAACCAGATTAAGGACCAGATTCTCCAGTTGAAAGAGTCCCTAAAACTTAAGAATGAACAAATCAAAACTTTAAAGGAATCCCTCCTGTTTAAAAAAGAAGAAGCGAAATCTTTGAGAAACACGACCCAATATCAAGAAGCCCAAATTGAAAAATTAGAGGAATTAGTTAAGAAGAGGGAGGAGCAAATGAATTCTATGGGGAAGTCTTCCGCTAATGAAGCCCAATTAGAAGAAATACTTGAAAAGAAAAATAAAATCATTGAAGATTTGGAAGCTCAAGCAGATAGTTTAAAACAAAGGTTAGAGTTAAAGGGAGAAACACTTATTGAATTAAAAGAGGAGTCCCAAACTGAAATTCATGATACAAATATCATCGATTATACCGATATTGAAATCAAACCATCTGAAATTATAGAAAAAATGAATGATATCCTTAGTAAGGCGATAAATAGCGTTACAATCGCTGTTCCAAACATCACTGATCTGGAACATCTTTCCCTATATGAAGTAAAATCTTCCATAGCCGTGAAAATTTCCTGTTTTATCGATTTAAGAAGAGAAGAACATGCCGATATATATCGTGAGATTGAAAATGAAGGAAACCTTTCGATACGCTCCTATGACGGTAAAGATCAATATATTATAATGAGAGACAACGAAGAATTACTATTTGCGGTTATAGGAAAACAAGAAAATAATCACTTAGCGTTATATACCAAGGACACGGAGCATATTAAAGCTCTGACTCCTATGGTAATGGATACGTGGCTTCGGTCCAAAAAGCTTTAGGCGTTATATGCTTAGATCCAATCAAATATTTCACCGTTTCGCTTAGCAAAATTAATAACATCAATAGGTTTACAAACTATGTCCTTTAAATTACCAATGGTCAGATTTCCTTTTCTCTCTAAAAAGAAAAAATGAGAAAAGGGGCTTTCTTTTATTTTTCGTGTTTAGATAAGATATTGGAATTGTCCGATAGTATTTCATGTAAAATTTCTTTATTGGTTTTTTGAATGTAGATAATAAAACGATTGAATATCTGAATTGCTCGATTAATTAGAATATTTAAGTTCTCTAAATCATCCTCTAACTTTGATGGATTTTTAGTATTTTTCTCTAAAATCTCTGTTGTATTGGATGTCATCAAATTGCCTTTGCGTGATAAGTTGAGAGAACGACGGATCAATCAATCCCTTTTTAATCATGTATTCTTTAAGATTACCGTTAATCTATTGGAATAAAAGTCCTCTTTCGATTTTTAAAATGAGCCAATTGAGAGAACCCTATCTTTTTTAGTTCTTTAATCATGTAGTCGAATTTGTAGCCTACTTCTTCTGGCTTATGGGCATCGGAACTCAAGACGATCGGAATATTAAACTCGTAGATTTTTTCGATGATTTCAATGCTGGGATATTGTTCTCCAACATCCTTTCTAAACCCGCTGGTATTGATTTCTATAGTAAGATCCCTTTTTTTAATGGCTTTTAATAACTCAAACACTTTTTTCATTACTACCTCCTTGTTTTCAGGTCTTTTATTAAACTTCTTTGGCAGGTCAAAATGGCAGACAATATCAAAATCGAAATCTTTATCGGTAATCATCTCCATCATCGTGTCATAATAATGTATGTATACGTTGTCTACGCTATTATAATTCTTATAAACATCCAAAAACCGGCTGTCATCAAAGCACCATGCCCCACCCTCTCTATAAAGCACGTGGATGGACCCTAAGATGTAGTCTAATTGGGACTTTAACTCTTCTAGAACTTTATTTAAGGTTAGTACTTGATTGATGATATAATCAATTTCAAACGATGCCCTGACATTAATTTTTCCTGAATACTTGGTTTTGGCCCGTTCTATGTCATCCAAATAGTCTTGTATTTCCGCTTTGGTCATACTATATTCTTCATAGGGGATATCCCCTAGATTGGAATAGATCTCATATGGGAAATGATCACTGATTCCAATCGTATTAAGCCCCTTTTTAATGGCTTCCTCTACGTAACTTTCGATTCTCCCCTCTGCATGACGACACAAATTATTATGACTGTGCCAATCTTCAATTCGCATTATATTTTTAAAAATATTAGAAAAAAGTTAAAGTTTCCTTCTTTCAATTCACACAATTATAATTAAATTCGA
>CAZDJH010000492.1:0-732 GCA_964505645.1 uncultured archaeon
AAAAATAATTTAGCATAGACCATTTTAAGTTAATCTAACATGATTTCGGGATTCGCTATTATTCTCAATGAAGAGATATTATATTGTTCCGACGAAAAATCCGGCGGACCAGGGAGTAAATATCAGTTATTTGAAACTATCTTGTTTATTGAGAAACTGATGAAAAGTATTAGCAATCAATGGCGATTAGATAGCATCTTTTTCGAAAAAGATGGCGTTGAAGAGCGCATTATTATCAAACACCAGATTACGGAAAGCGGTGATAGTATATTCTATTGCATAAGCGGCGATTTTAATCCCAACTCCCACGAGAGTTATAGGATGTTGGACGAATATTATCGGAAGATCCATTCATTTTATAAAACTCCCGAAGATTTGCGAAATCCGCATAAACAAGAGATGATGGAAGATGTTATTGGTACAAAAGTAGAATTTTTAAAGCTTCAGTTCGAAGAAAAGCTCCAATCTGAAGAAATCATGCAGAAAATGGACGCAAAGGATTCTTCGTATAAAAAAGATAACCGGATCCTATATGCAGGGATTGCTGCACAAGGACTTCCGCTAATTTCTGAACTCTATTATGTTGAAATGTTTGATTATTTAAAGAATAATGAAAACAAAGATATGGAGGAGGTCTTTTGTTCTAAGTTATCGGCGAAACTCGCCACAATTGAAATGAACACCACCATTCGGGCTGGAACAAATATCAAGAAAATCTTCATTCGGGATTTA
>CAZDJH010000492.1:742-3182 GCA_964505645.1 uncultured archaeon
AGAAGTACAATATAAAGTAATTATTTTATTTGGCAAACTTTATAACTTCTCCTTGGATTTTATTGGATTTGGAACTTTTAATCAGATTAATCGGATGTTTAAAAAGTTAAAAAATGAACTATTAAAAGAAAATATTTTAAAGAAAGAATTTGTAGGAAGACTAAAACCCTATAAGCATTTACAAAACCATCTATCGGAGTTAACTTCTTTTATTTGCCCCCGGAGGGATATTTCAAACGCAAAATGGCTAGAAGATTGTCAAGCTTGTATTTATCATAAAGGAAACTTCAAAGGAGATATTGAACGGGATTGTGACTTCCCAAATATACATTGGAGCGAAGGAAGCCACGAGCAATGGATACAAATCAAACACCATCGTCGCTTCGATACAAAAACAGGTAAATATGAGGGCAGGCTAGTTGAAGATAAAGGGGACGCATGGCTCTCTTAATTAAATTGACTCTTTTAACTTCTTTCTTATTATAAAAAAAGAGAGAATTTAAATTAGGTAAATTAAGTTTAGCTAATAAAATACATATTATCTCCATCTCGGACGCAAGACCCATGTGCAGGTAGTTTTCTATGAAAGAAAGAACAATTTTTTTTGGATTTATCATAATTAGAACAATTATAACAAACCCGTTTTATTTTATGCGTGTTTTCCAAATTAACCACCTGAAAAATGTAAAAAAATTTAGATTAATAACTTTGCTCCATATAAATTATAAATATTCCTCTATTTAAAGATAAGGATTAAGATATATTAACAGAAACGCTTATCTAATTAATTAAATGGATGTTTAATAAAAAAACTCTTGGAGAATCAATAAAAGGTTTAAAATATAGAAATAAGGTTTAAGACTTTTTATTCTTCTTCTTCCTCTTCTACTTCGGAGTTTTTCTCCTCTTCGTCTTGTTCTTCGTCTTCCTCTTTATCTTTATCTTTTTTGCTCCGTCTCTTTTGGTTCGAATACTTGTTGACATTAATTCGCTCCGTACGCCGTATTTCCGACTTTCTGGTTCTTTCGATATCCAATTCTACGATATCAAATTCCTCATCTTCTACTTTTTCATCTTTTCCGCCTTCAGGCATAGATATTAACTTGCTTTTAATGATTTTGCAATTAAATAGCGGAAAAATAGTTTTAACGATGCGTTGAATTTGGTTTTCGAACTCGCCGAAAATCATCCCTTCGATGAATTTTTCATGCTCTAAAGTCTTAGCAAACTCACGAAGTACTTCTCTCATAATTCTTCTTATAACTCTTTTTTGGGAGCTACGTGCACGCCGGATGGTAACGCAGACCGTTGTCAGTCTATAGATATAATCATCTTTAGTCGTAAAATTCTTTATACTCGTTACCTTGCTGGCACCCCTACCCACCATCCTTCGGGTAAAATCTGTTGTGTAGTTATGTCCCGTTAACGTGGTCTGGCAATTCTCAGCCTCTGTATTAACATTTATAACCTTAAATCTAAGTTTACAATTAATATCATCATAATTATTGGTAAAATTAAATAGTAAAGTCTCAATGGTTCTATCCATTAAATTTCCCTCTAACCCGACGATCTCACCAATTTTGGTATTATCAAAACTTACTGGAGCAAAGACATCGTACCAAGACTTTTCTTTATAGGTTGATTTTTGACTCATCCTTTATTTTCACTCTAATATTTTATCAAATCTTTTAAGTTATTATTTGACTACTAAAGTTCTTACCTTTTCGGAGTTGTATTTAAACTTTTGGGGCAGCACGCCTTCCTTTTTGTAGTATTTTATGAGGCGATAGATCTTTGAGGTAGTTCGTTGATGTCCTTTTTTCGCTTCCAAATCTCGCTTATTATTTTCAAGGTGTCTTTCCAAGTTTAATGCCTTTTTAATTAAATTCTTAAGATCTTCTGGGAGCGTTTCTTCGATCCCGTTTTCTTCCAAAATATCGCTGATTTTCTTTCCGGTCACAACTTTTACCAAGGGAATCCCGTAAGAATCGCGCAAGTAGGTACCGATTTTTGACTTCGTATTTCCCTTTTTCGCAAGTTTCACGACCAACTTTTCGACCTCTTCTGCCGAATGTTCAATCCAAACCGGCTTTTCGAGGCGAGCTGGGCGCGTACTTCCTGACTTTCCTTTCTTTCGACTATGGAGTCTGGCTATTGTAATCACTTATTAAAAGATTGTAAATATTTGATATCTATTTGATCAATAAAAACATCAAATACGTTTAGAAAAATAGTAAATTGTTAAAAATAAATTTTTTGGATTCGCTTCTAAAATGCTTATTAATTTTTTTCTCTTTCTCTATAAATTTTAATATTACTAGAAAACTCTCTATGAATTTTGCACATTTAGTTAAATAGTTATAGGACATTCCTTCTAATTTCAATTTTATTTAACTGACTGCGAAAGAAGTCCCCTACATTTATGTAGGGGATGAATTTC
>CAZDJH010000493.1:0-3181 GCA_964505645.1 uncultured archaeon
AGTTTCAATAAAGGTAAGCTTAAAAAAAAATACTATATTTTAATAACAAAAAATACATAAAAATATCAAGGTTTTTGTATTTTAAGATATGTGAGTAAATATTAAAGTTTATTTAGATGTAATATATTATTAGTATATCAATAAGAATAGATTTATAAGAATAGATTTATAAGAATAGATTTATAAGAATAGATTGGCATTAATTTTTTTAATGTAAAATAAAATGAAATGATCACGCTCTTTAACCGAAACATTAAATGGAGGTCTTAAATTGGTTAAGAAATATATTTTCAAAATACTCACGGCTGGAGAAGGAGGAGTTGGCAAGACTACGCTTTTACACCGTTACATCACAGGGGAGTTTTCCCAATCGACCCAGATGACAATTGGCGTGGAGTTTTTCTTGAAGGAAACTGTAATCAATGACCAAAATTGTACCCTACAGCTATGGGATTTTGGGGGGCAAGGGCGCTTCAGGTTCCTTCTTAAAAGCTATGTAATGGGCGCAAAGGGGGCGCTCCTTATGTTCGACCTCACACGACCAATGACCTTAGAAAGTCTTGACGAGTGGGTTGAAATATGCCGTGAAAATGACCCTAACCTCCCCATTCTATTCGTAGGCACGAAACTTGACCTTCAAGAGGACATTTCTGTGGATGATGATTATGCAAAATCCTTTTTAGACCGTTTTAATTTGTTTGATTTTATTAAAATTTCCTCAAAAACGGGAAAGAATGTTCAAAATACGTTTAATTTAATAACCCAGAGAGTATTAGAGCGCCAGAGCCAGAAATTTTAAAATAAAGAATAGCCAATCGGAAAGTTGTTTATAGATTTGACAAAGATTATTAATCTTGTTATATTAGATGCTAATTTTATCTTAGTGCCGATTCAATTCGGAGTTGACTATTTGGAAAAAATTGAGTTCACGCTCGAAGGGAAAACCAAGTTTATCATATTTAAGCAAATATTGGATGAATTAAGGGCAAAAAAAAAAAGATTACAGCAACAAGAAAAGAGTGCTACGTTTGAAACCCAATTTAAAGCAGGGTTGGACTATATTGAAAAAAAAAAATCTCAGCATACCATAGAATTTGTTGGGGATGTAAAAAGCAAAGAAGAAACTACGGACGATTTTTTATTTAGAAAGATAAAGGAATTGGAAGGGAAACATCCTTATATTTACTTGGCAACCAATGATAGAGGATTACGAAGGAGGGTAAAACCCTATGCTTCTTTGATTTTAATACGACAAGGGAAAAAAATATATATTATATAATTTTATTTTGGTTGATTTTAACTTGATTCAAAGATGCTGCGAAATGAGCTGAGTGAAGGATAAAAGTAAAATAAATGAACGCGATTCTATTTAAATGAACATAGTAGGAGTAAATGAAAAAATTAAATAACTAAAAATAAAATTAAATATTAAATTGAGGAAAAAAAGTTGAGGTGTTCAAGATTACAGATATTGATTTATCGCATATAAGGGATCTAGTGGAATCATGCGAACTTCAAGGAGCATTAAATGAATTATTGTCGTATGTTAATCAAGATAATTACTCTCAATTACCGCAAATATTAGAAGGAATAGTAGAGCTCCAGAAAAAGGGAATAAATCTATCAAGAGAGCAACTGGAGGAATTAAAACCCTTTATTGACGATTTCGATGAGAATATACAATATTTGACGGTTAATATTTATCTAAATTCCGTTAGTAAGGGAATTAAATCGACCGAAAAAGATTTAAGAATGATACTTTCGAAAACGGATAATTTGGAATTAGAAGTTAGAGAACATGTAATCTCATTCTTAATGGAAGCATACTATGCCTTGATCGATGGAGGAAATAACCTTATTACCGGACTAATGAAAAACCTCACCGATGAATCTTGGAATATCCGAAAGGAAATTATCCATTTTTTGGATGAACTCTTGATCAGCAAACCAGAATTTATTAAGGGATTTGATGATCAATTGAATGTGCTCTACGAAGAAAAAGATGTTGATGTAAAGCGAGAAGCATTGGATTTCTTATTACGATTATATATAAATACATATACAGAGGCCGATATAAGAAGACTGATTGAAATAATCCCCCAGAAGGAATGGAATATTCAAGAAAAAATTATTTTCTTAATTGGCGAATTAGGAGTACATAGAAGGGATCTAATCCGTTCCGTAGGTAACGATCTACTCAAACTCTTAGATTCCCATGATTATTTAGTTTCAGATGCGATTAAAGAAATGATTAAAAAGATCATGAGTATTCATATAACTATTTTTGATGATTCCTTTTTTGAAATAATTGAAAAGAATGAAATAGATAACATTGGTGCCATTGAGGAATTATTAAAATTTTCGATTACTAATAAAGGATTCGACCGGTTTTATGGATTATTTAACTACGTGGATATTGACTCAAAATCAATGATTCAAATTTTTAACCGCCTAATTGATAAAATTAATGCTACGAACTCAGAATTGGTTGATTCCTTAATTTCTAATTTAACAAAAGAGTTGTTGGGAAAATTAAGTTTTACGAATTATTTGAAGCTAAAGTCTTTATTAACGGCTAACCCCAGATATAATGTATTGCTAAATTGTTTTCAGGTCTTAAATGGAATCGATCTAATCGTTAATAAAGAATTTGAGAGGAGAAGAAAAAGATTATTAGATTATTTACTTAAGCAAAAACCAGAACTTAATTTTTCCCGAATAAAACAGTGGTTGGATATGGAGCTAATCAGCAGACCAATAAAGGTTAGTGAAATTTCCAATCAGTTCAATATAGATAAACCAAAAATTAAAATTTATCTAGAAAATTTAATAGAGACCGGAGAGCTAAATGCAAAGATATCAGATAACACCATAGAAAGGAGGGTGATTCCACTCCATGAAGTAAATCAAGGCAAGGACCTCTTATTTCTAAAAAAATGGAAAATATTAGAAGATTTAGATATAATGAGGCATAAAATACAGCTTTTAGTGCAGGTGAAAAATATTTCGAGTCAACAGATTAATAATTTGAGGATAGAGTGGGAATATAATGCAGAGATTTTAGATTTGACTTTGAAAGACCAGATTCTTCCAATAAGTGTCTTGGATCCCGAGGATTCCTTCATTCTAACTTATCTATTACAGAAAAGCGGAGAAAAGGCGGATTCTAATCCTATCAAAA
>CAZDJH010000494.1:0-3162 GCA_964505645.1 uncultured archaeon
ATCCATTTTTAGGTTTGTGATGTTCGAAAAAACACTTAATTTTGCGAATTCACAATAATTCCTAATATTTATTTTCAAAAAATAATTTACGTTATACAATTAAAAAGTATTTTATGATTGAGTCTGGTTTTAAATAAGAAAAACGATGTCGAAAATGCCAACAAAGAGAAATCGCTTGATTTTACTTTGCTGTACTTCCATTATTTTAGGTATTGCATTTTTGCTTAGCAGCATAGTTACCTTATGGATTCATTATTCCAGGCTCCCGATTGTGTACGATATATCTGAAGATCTCAAGGTCTTACCAGCCTTAATCGTATTTGCGATTTTTCATTGTATAGGATTGATTTTGGGTATTTTAGCAGTTTTAAATAGTAAAAAAAGGAAATCTTCTCAGCAAGAGAATACTTTATTAACGCTTTGTTTGGTTGTTGGAATAATTGGAACATTACTTAATTTGGTGTCTATTCTTATTATCTATTCCTTCATAGGGCTTTAATTACACGCCCCCTAAAGGGGGGTGGATTCAACCATTTAACTATTTAACTATTTAACTATTTATATCTATAATCTTTGTTTGTTGTGAAAAAGAGCAATTATAATATTGAATATTCATTGTTATATTTGAGTTAAATCTATAAATAAAATTGATTTAAGAGTGAAATATAATGGAATTAGGAAAAAAAATAAGAATTGAACGAATTATTGATCGAAAGTCGAGAAGGACGATTGTAATCCCGATGGACCATGGTTTAACGGTGGGAACCATAAATGGGTTAGAGGATATGGCTGCGATGGTAGATAAGATAGCTATGGGAGGTGCCAATGCAGTATTGGAACATTCAGGAATGGTAGGTGCGGGACACCGACAATATGGAAAGGATATTGGATTAATTATCCATCTCTCAGGAGCAACCACCTTCGCCCCTGATCCAAATAGAAAAGTATTGGTATGTAGCGTGGAACGTGCACTAAAGATGGGAGCCGATGCGGTCTCCATTCATATAAATATTGGGGCAGACGATGAGCCCGAAATGCTAGAGGACGCACAAAAGGTTGTAGAATCGTGCAGAGAGTGGGGTGTACCACTTCTTGCGATGATCTATCCGCGAGGGGAAAAGATCCGCGAGGAACATGATCCCGAAGCTGTCAATATAGCTGTCAGGGCAGGAGCAGAGCTCGGGGCGGATATCGTAAAAACAAATTACACAGGTGATATCGAATCATTCAAATATATCATAAATGGCGTTCCTATTCCCGTGATTATCGCAGGTGGGCCAAAAATGGATACAACCAAGGATTTACTGAATATGGTATATGATTCAATTCAGGCGGGAGGGTCGGGAGTTGCATTCGGAAGAAATGTCTTCCAAGCAGAAGAACCCACAAAAATAGTCGAAGCTCTTTGCAAAATCGTGCATAAAGATTACGAAGTTAGCGAAGTTTTGGCGGAATATAATTTTGAATAAGGACTCAATCCATTTTGAATCGCCTTAAAAACTTTTAAACGAGCAAATAATACTCTAATATATGATCGGAGAATATTTAAATGGAAAAATTCAAGTAGTACAAGGCGATATTACCGAAGAGACCGTCGATGCGATCGTAAATGCCGCAAAATCCACCCTAATGGGCGGTGGTGGAGTCGATGGGGCTATCCATCGGGCGGGTGGGCCAGAAATAAAACGAGAGTGCGAAATAATCAGAAATGAAAAATATCCCAATTGCTTACCAACGGGTAAAGCCGTTATTACCACTGGAGGGCGATTAAAACCGAAAGTTATTCATACCGTTGGGCCTGTATACCGTAGCAGTCAAAATCCAGATGATGAACTGGCTTCATGTTATAAAAATAGTTTAAAGGTTGCGATAGAAAATGATTGCAAAATCGTTGCGTTTCCGGCAATCTCGACCGGAATTTACGGTTTCCCGAAGGATAGAGCCGCAAAGGTCGTCTCAAACACCTTAAAAGAGGCATTAAAACAATACATCAACATTAAAT
Source organism: uncultured archaeon (assembly GCA_964505645.1). Taxonomy (GTDB): domain Archaea; phylum Asgardarchaeota; class Lokiarchaeia; order Sigyniarchaeales; family SOKP01; genus TEKIR-8. Next base: position 2,003 of record CAZDJH010000494.1, read on the forward strand.
TAGTTCGATTGATCTTTTTCAGTAAAAGCGATGCGAGAACTTTTATTAGGAATTGTGAGTTTTCTTAACCAAATTTACTTTTTCAAAAGATAGGATGGACCCATTATACCAGTTATGGTCGTGCATCAATTTACCTTCCCATTTGTAAATATGCTTATACCCATGAGATTCAATTTCATCTATGATTTCTTCTAAGCTCATATCTGATAAATTCCATAGAGGATACGAACCTTTATGATGATTCGGAAAAGTTATTAACAACCCGTTAGGTTTTAAAACGCGATATATGTCATTATATAATGTAGACCTCTCACCCCCCGTAAAGTAGTGGAGAACATCAAAAGCTAGAACTACATCTACCAATTTCTTTTCCATATCAATAGAAAGTCCGCCGTCATTTTCCATTGTTTCAAGATTAGCTAATTCCAGTTTTTCAGCAGTGTTTTTTAGTTCCTCCAAATTATAACTTTTCTTATCGATAGCAAAAACCTTTCCCTTGGCACCATCCTTCCCCGCTAAAATCGCAGCCGGTATTGAATAATCTCCCTGTCCTGAGCCAAAGTCAATTATATAATCTCCTGGTTTAACCCCAGATCGTTTAAGGATTTCTATACCCGTTTCATTATACCATTTTTTCCAATTAAGCATTCTGTGATTCTAAAAAAGACCCTTCTTTCTAAATTTTTTTAGAGAGGAAAAATAAGAAATGGATATTTATATATCTGAAATCGGTTACAAAAATATAAAAAAAAATCATTGTTATAAAAATAACATTAATTATATTTGTGCCACGAATTAAATATTGATGTTACGATGTCTGTTAAACGTTTTGGAGTATCACTGGAAGAAGACATGCTGGTAAAACTTGACAAGCTGGTTAAAAAAGAAAACTTTCCTAACCGCTCAAGAGCAATACGGCATCTTATTCAGCACCACGAAGTAGAATCTAAGTGGGAAGGCAATGAAACAGTTGCAGGTGCTATTGTACTGGTTTTCGACCATCACAAGCGTGATCTGCAGAAACAACTCACAGCAATTCAGCACGATTATCATCCTCTCATCCTTGCTTCACAACACATTCATCTTACTCATGATGATTGTCTCGAGACCATTTCTGTAAAAGGGAAAGCTTCCCAGATCATCCAACTGGCCAATCAACT
>CAZDJH010000495.1:0-3156 GCA_964505645.1 uncultured archaeon
AAGTTTGGAAGGCAACAAGAAAAACTCCCGGTGGGAGTTGTACCAAAAAATAAGGATTGCAGGCAAGCGTATATCCCAAATTGGATTATTAACGAGAAAGGAGGGCTTCAGCTTTCAGCTATTGATGATGTCGATAAAATTGCAGAAATAATTCTTAAACAAGCAGAATTTGGGGATTTGAGTGCTAATAATGATGAATCAGAATTGAAACAAACTACTATATTTAGATATTAATAAAAAAAAATCCAGGATCCTTATGAATGGCAATATATTATATTTAAAGAATAAAATTCCAATTAGAAGGATTAAAGAGCCTTTTTGTGATAAATGTATGAATCCGATTGATAAAGATTATGGGCTATGCCACTTTTGTGAAGATCCTCCAAAATTGGCTGATAATTGGTTTTTTAATAAAATTGTATCTTTAGGGTGATATAAAACATATGGAAATTCACCATATAATAATATCCCACTAAATATTTTGTCAAGAATGATTCTTATAATTAAGGGTAGTGTTAAAAAAAACAAGCGGGTTGTGGGGGAATATCTAGCAGACGGGTTATTCAGAGTTATCAAGGAAAATACTTTTTTATGCGAAGATAAATCTTTTATATTGATCCCCCCAAAAGATAACCCAGAAGAAGAGAATCAATGTGAATATCTTCTAAAACCTTTAATTAAGATATTAAAATCGAATGGATATACTTTAACAAATATATCTGAGAAACTATTCAGAAAAAAAAAGGTTGGTGAAAATAAAAATAAATCTAGGGAAGAAAGATATAGAGATATCAAAAATGTCCATGAGATTGATTTGAATAATTTGAATCAAAAGAAAGTTTTGATCTTAGATGATATTTCAACTACTAATGCTACGGCGTGGGATATTGCAAGAGTTTTAAAAGAAAAAAATGCGGGTGAAGTTAATGTATTGACAGTGGGAAGAGCATTATTATCATCAAATGAAGAAGAGTGGAGTTTTATGGATAATATGAGCTTTAAAGAATTGATCTCTTACTTTTCTAATCTTGAAAACATTCTAGATGTTAGGAAGATAGAGAGGGTTAGGCCTATTGATCTGCAGGTTGATGACAGAGGCATATCTTGTGCATTTAAGAATAGGAGGTATAAATTGAATATAAATTACAGTAGAAAAACTCTATATCATGATTGCACCGATTTCATTCAAAGAAGGTATATGAATAAAAGTTTTTGTAAACACATTACGAGTCTTTTTTTCTCTGTAAGGGATAAATATGGAGAGGAACTTGCTCGGGACAAATTAAATGAGATCTATAGTAATCTCCTTGACTGGGAATTTCAATTTAAATCTTTAGCTTAGAATACTTTAGTTTCAGAATGAGAGCTTTTCAAAAAAATATTGTCAAATTTGTAAAACTCAAATTTAGATGGATAATCTTATGGTTTTAGATTCGTAAATCTTCTTCTTTTTAATTTTTCTATTATACGAAATCGCATTAAATTGACCAATTGAATTATCGTAAGATGGAAATCCTTAAGATCACAATTATAGTTCACCCATATTATGGTAAGTTATGCGAAGCTGAATAATTTAAAAAAACTTATTTGTGGGTGGTCAACATTGCTGATTAGGAATTTTTTTATTTTTTCTTTAATTTTAATAGTTTATTTTACATTTTTAACTAGCTTTACGGAAGTGAGGGGATTCTCCGTCTCATGGAGGGGCATAGAAGGGGCGCTACCAAGAAGGGGGCGGGAATAATCCCACTTTGGAAGGTTCCCGTGCGTCCGACGGTGTGGAGGGGGATGTTGCTATCTCATGAAAAAAGCGATTCACGGACGAGGAAACCGTATTTTATGAGAGGTCTTCAGAAGGGCTGCAGAGCGTGAGAGGATGCCATTGGGGAACGGCACGTCACTAAACCGTCGCACCAATAGATTTAAATACGAGCGTTTCTATTTATTAAATATGCAAAAACCGAATTTAAGTGAGATTCCACCGGAGGAACGGGAAATTATTGAGCAAATCCGAGCCGAACTTCCGAGTTTAAGAGACAAAGACTTTTATATCATCGAGAGCGGCCATATCGATTGGATTTTCTTAGAGGACATGGATCTTAGCGGAAAGCAAGAGGTATTAGAGAATTTATTAAAGAATATAGCGGACCTTCAGTACCTTAGGAGCCTAATCTTAGATAGTGATAATCTCACAGACCTACCTGATTGTTTTGACTTATTTCCCAGTTTGAAACGCTTAAGTCTTGCGAAAAATAAATTTGCAGAATTTCCCGAGGAAATCTTAGAATGCAAGAGGTTGAAATCCCTCGTACTTTCCGAGAATTATCTTACCGAGCTTCCGGAGGGCATCTCGAGGTTGGAGAGCCTGGAGCATATCGCAATAAGAAAGAATCAGCTAAAAGAATTACCCAATTCAATCTGTAATCTAAGAAAGCTGCGACACTTATATGCACGTGAAAATAAGATAGAAAAGATTCCAGAGTGTATCGGGGAATTGATTGACTTAACAGAGATTATTTTAATTCAGAACCAAATAGAATCAATTCCGGATTCAATTGGAAAATTGAAAAATTTAAAACATCTCATATTGAGTAAAAATAAAATTAAGACGATTCCGGAGTCTATAGGTGAAATGGACTCACTTAAAAAATTAAAACTTGACCGAAATAATATCGAGGTAATTCCCGTATCTTTAAGTAAACTAGAGAATATCAATGAAATACAAGTTCTGTGGGGCAATCCAATATCAGAAGTTCCCAAAATTTTGAAAGCAAACATAAAGCGAATTTATTAACTATCTTTTTATTCCACAAAAGTATCAATGAATTTATCTTTATTATTTGTGGAAAACCTGGGTATATCAAACTCAAAACTAGAATACTCTTCGATATTATCAATTAAAGTATTAATTATATTATCAACAAAATCTGAATCAATTAACTCTTTATCTATTAAATATTCCAATGACCTTGGATTTCCATTTATATTTACTTTAAACCAATCCGGACTAATATCTTCATTTTGTTTCCATTCCTTAATCATATCGTAGAGCCTGCCGTAGTATTCGTTTTGGTCTTGAGGGCTCCAGGTATCGGGGCATCGTCCGAGCTCGAAACTCTTTTTCATGTTTCCCATAATGCTTTTATACTTCAAATG
>CAZDJH010000496.1:0-3153 GCA_964505645.1 uncultured archaeon
TTTCTAAATTCTAAAATTAGAGAAAATTAATTTAATGTTGTAAAGACATTATTATTTTCACCCAAATTTCAGCTGATTCCTTAGAATCAAGATTTTTAGTTATTTAAATTCAGTAATTATTTGCTATACATAATTTTCTCGTACATAAATTAATTATTTAAATCTCTTAAGAAAGTGTTTAGGAACTTTCTATTAGGCATTTAATAACGGAAAAAACTCTTTATCTAAATAAAAAACCATATATTATGCTTTAAAAGTATAAGAGGAAAGACGAATCATGTTCCAATTTAATTATCCGCCTCATCGAGCAGCCTGATTCATATTGAGTTGACCCGTTATGAAATTATGCAGGGATTTTTAGTTAAAAGAAGGATTTTTGGCGGATGGGAGAAAAGAATTCAAAACATATCGATACTATACCTAAATAAATATCTCAAAAAATCAGATTGTATGAGTTTTAAAAAACTTTTAAATGAATCAACTAATTTCTTATTGATAATGATTCGTATAATCGCAATATATTAATTGATATCAATTTTTGAAGTCTGAGAATTCTCTATTGAGTAGTTTCAAGGCCTTTAGTTAAAGACTTTATATATTCTAAGTATGAAATTCCCTTCGATTCAGCTTCTTTTGTGAGAATTTTCCTGCCGATATGAATTTGTTGAAGCGCCATATCGTAAGGAAATTCTTTTTTAACTTTCTTTTTGATTTCCTCAATTTCATTTTTATCTAACATATGTAATCCTCTTTATAATAATTCTGCTGGAGTAAAAATTTCAATATACTTTAAATTATTTATTGTACAAATCATTCGGACAATATCTCTCGTTTTTTTTCTTACTATATGTCTAAAATTCCAACTTAAAAGAAAGTTTTAGCTTTGTATTCTCAAAAAGCTTAAATTTTTGTTCTTATTTAAAGGAAAGTTTTCATAGCTATTTCTTATATTTTTTTTTAATCTGCTAATTATTTCGCACCCCGCGCATTATGACCTCCAAAAAATTAATCGAAGACGGCAACTTGGGCGGGAAAGATACTGATACTCATAAGGTATTAATATTTTAATAAATCATTCCAAAATAGATTAAGTACAGATATTAAATTAATAATGATTCATATAAACATAATGTATTAATTTAAATTAGCATTATTAATTATCATATAAAATATTAATAAATGAAATCAAATAAAACGTGAAACATACTTGAAAAAAGAATGGTTTAAACATCCAACAAATCTAGTAGATTTGTTTGAAGATACGATAGAAGAATTCCCCGATCGACCCTGGATAGGGGAGAAAAATGACGATGGTGAGTATGAATGGACGACCTATGGGGAAGCAGCTAAGAGAGTGGATAACCTCCGTTCGGGACTAGCACAGATCGGCATTGAAAAAGATGATCCCGTTGGGTTAATCATTGATAATAGTCTAGAATGGGCAATAATTGCATTTGCTACATACGGACGCGGTGCACGGTTAGTTCCAATGTATGAAAAGGAATTGGAAAAAACATGGCGATATATTGTTGAAGATAGCGGGCTAAAAGTGCTATTTGTTGTAGATGAAGAAGTCTATGAGAAAGTAAAGCATTATAAGGATGAAATCGATACATTAGAACGTATCTATATTATCCGGGCGGAAGGGGAAAATACCATGGCCGCCTTAGAGGAACAGGGGTCACAAAACCCGGTGGAATCGGTAAAACCGCATTGGCGCGATATTGCGGGGTTAATCTATACCTCCGGAACAACTGGTGATCCAAAAGGCGTGTTGCTGAGCCATGGAAATTTCACCAGCAATGTAAGAGCCGCGGCTGAAGCGTTCTCCGATATTAATGAGGAGGATGTGACTTTTGGCATTTTACCTTGGGCGCATAGTTTTGGACAAACGGGAGAACTATATCATGGAACTTACCGAGGATTCTCTACTGGGTTAATGGAGACCACAGATACTCTCACTGAGGATATTGCAAAAGTTGAGCCCACCATTATCGTCGCAGTACCTCGGATCTTTAATAAGGTCTACACTGCGATCCATAATAAGTTGGAGGAAGAAGGGAAGGCTCATCTACTGGAGTTAGCAAAAGAAACCGCAGCTAAAAAGAGAAATGGAGAAAAAGCCGGTATTAAAGACAAGCTCATTTCCAAAATTGTATTTAAGAAAATTAGGGCGGTGTTCGGAGGAGAATTAAGGTATGCCATTACGGGTAGTGCGGTAATGAATCCCGAGATCGCACAGTTCTTCATTGATGTAGGCATTCCGACATTCGATTGCTACGGACTCACTGAAACTACGCCTGCTTTAACGATGAACACCCCCTCAGCGAATAAACTTGGCACCGTAGGAAGACCCATAAAGGACGTCACGGTTGTCATCGATAAATCAAGAGTTGGAGATGATAGTGAAGATGGCGAAATAATCTGTTATGGTCCAAATGTAGCGCAAGGTTACCACAATAAGCCCGCCAAAACAGCCGAAGTATTTTTAGAAGATGACAAGCTCGGTCCCGGCGTTCGCACAGGTGATAGAGGGCGTTTAGACGAAGATGGATTCTTACATATCACGGGCCGATTTAAAGAAGAATATAAACTTGAGAACGGTAAATACGTCCACCCCGCTTCCATTGAGGAAGAACTTAAGCTTGTCCCATATATTGCGAATGCAATGGTCTATGGAGATGGAAAACCTTATAACGTGGGAATACTTTTCCCTGAATTTGAAGCACTAGAAAAATATGCCGAAAAGAAAGGGATAGACTATAAAGAACATAAGACATTAATTGAAAAGAAAGATATCCAAGACTTTCTGAGTGATAAAGCAACCAAGCACCTTAGAGAATCTTTTGGGGGCTATGAAATCCCCAAAAAATGGTTATTCATTGATGAGGATTTCAGCCTCGAAAACGGCACACTCACCCAGACCATGAAGTTAAAGCGTCGAAACGTTTTAAAAAGGTATGGTGACAAGTTAGAAGCTTTATACAAATAAAGCTTCTCTCTCTTACCTATTTTTTAACTTTTTTTTATTTAATACGCATCGTAAAAGATTCATAATATAAATCTTGAAAACTTAAGCGCTTATTATCGTAATTGTAATTTTGTTCTGCCCCCATTTTCGTATATAAAAAAAGCTTATTAATGGATGGCTGA
>CAZDJH010000497.1:0-3138 GCA_964505645.1 uncultured archaeon
GTTCACAATGGAATGATTTTGGCATTCGGAAGGATTAATACTGAACCTCAGAATATAATTGAAGAAAATGTGTGGACCGATAATAACCAAAATAAACGTGTAGATTTAGTTATAAATCCCCAGAATTTATACAAAACTCTGAAGTATGATATTTTTAGTGATTATATAACTAATTTGAAAGATTCTAAAAATAAAAAAATTAGAAATAATTTTAAAAAAAAATTCGAAAGAGATTTTGGTTATTTAATTCAGTAAAAGTAAGCCTTTTTTTCTATAATATCATTATATTAGATTACATATAATTCGAATATGCTGTGGGTGGTTCGATATCTCTACCCCTCAACTCACCCATTATTTTACCAACTTTCCGAGAAACCGAAATCGTCACTGGTAATCGTTTACAAAAATCCGTACTATTCCAATCTAATTTAGTGAGATTCATTATATCTCGTGCTAATGTTCTTATATCGCTGTCAGCTCTTTCAACTATTACTTCAATAGGTTTTGGTACCATACTTCCCGGATAGGTATCGAGGCAAGGAATATAACCAGTTGTATAAGGGTTAAATATGTTTTTACCAGAAGAACGGCGCTCAAATACCGAACCCCGAGCTATGGGGTAATCTGTTGAAGTTAGAGCATTAAAATTGCAAAATTCTTTTATATGGAGAAAATCAACTAACTCAATGGCGTTAATTGCGTTATAAAAACCTTCAATTTCTTGTTCTGCGTATTCAGATTTTTTATGAACAACTACTCTATTGGGGATAGAATTCTTATGTTGTCTTCTATACAAGTTAATTGCTTTTCTGAGTATATCTTCCGCTTGCTGTTTAGTTAGATTAGTTAATTTATATTAGCCATTTTAAATAATAATAAATCTCCGTTTTAATAATTTTTGGGAAATGCTCTAAATCTTCCTGAAAAAATGTGAAGAATAGATATTACATTAAAAATCATCTAAAGTCCTTAAATCGCTTCTTTTAAAGATATTCCAAAATTGATTGTCAATTTGAAAAGTATGGGGAAATATTTTAACCCCATAGCCATCAACTCTATTAGTATCGCTTCTATAAAACAAATGCCCTATTTTTTCTAAAACTTCGTCACAATAGTTATTAAAAAATGCATCGGGGTTTCTCTCAAGGACTTTAAAAACATATCTTCTCAATACGTAAGCTATAGCATCAGCAATTTGAACGCCTAAATGTTTGTGAGAATTAACGATAAATGGAGTTTCAATTACATTGTCGGGATATTCATCCCATCCATGACCAGTTCCACTAACTTTTAATTCTTCCATTAATTCTCTTTTTTCTTCGTCGAAATTGACACCCTCTGTATCTAAAACTGTTAATAGATATTCATTTAGATAATCATTGGATTCATTCTCAATGTATCTATTAAGCCTTTCGATTAATAATTCATACGCCCATTTTTTAACATCATAATATCCTTCATTTATTAATTCATCTTTTATAATAATTGAAGAGATAATTTTACATTGTAATTTACTGATTCGTTCAAAAACTCGTTTCATAATGCCAAACCATTTTTCGTCATCTCCTTCTAAACACTCAAAAAAACCTGTTCGATTACAAATTTCCTTCATATGAATTTCAAAATCTTTAGGTGGGGAAGAATATTCTTTATCTTCAAGATAATACCAAATCATTTCTTTTAAAGATTTAGATCTTTCTTGAAAATGTTTCCAATTACTTTCATGAATAACTACTGCGGTTAGAACGTATTCTAAAGAATTTTTGCTTTCTAAACTAAAATTTCCAGATTCATCTATATATGCTAAATACATTTTTATTTTCCTTGCTTAGGTTTCATTCTGTAATTTAATATTAATTTATTCTTCCTCTCTTTTCTTTCCATAAAGGATTAGGAAACTCTTTCTGATGGATTTTGCCATGGCAAGAACGGCAGACTCTCATAGTTTTCTCGGGTTTATAGGTAAATTTAGGAGGTGTTCATTTGTGATATACTCCACGAAGAGCTTCGAGAGTCTCACTTCCATCAAATCGATTTCTCCTTCTAATAAAAGTTGTTTCAACTCTTCATAGAATTGAGGAGCTATATACTCATCTCTTTGTTTTTTTTCCATATAATGAGCCCATTCATCATTTACGAATGAAGGGATAGTTCCGACCCAAGCCCTCCAAATTCCAAGTATCCGAAAAAAACGTTCACTAATTTTTTTAAGGAATATTTTGTCAATCAATTTTACCTCTGATTGTATTTGCTGCAGCTGTTGATTCCAAATTTCGAAATTATTAGCATTAATCGTAATCATGGCAAAATGAATTTTTAATTGATCAATGAGTTCATTCCTGCAGAGATTATGGCTTAATAAATATCTTGCAGCCTTGAAATCGGCATAGAACTCGCTTAAATAAGCCTTAATATTACAATTTAAGGCATTTTCAAAGGGATATAAACCCGTTTCTTCATCTTCTAAACCTATACACCGATTATAATCAAAAGGGTCATCGAAATGGTAGCATTCATGGAACGCGCATTTTATTGTATTATTGAAATTACCTTGTTTGCCACAATAGCAGATTTTCTCCTGTCTAAAATCTTCGATTAATTCATTCGGTAAAAAAGCTTTCCCATTTTTGATTTGGCCTATTTTGGTTTTCTTTATTCGGGTATCATCGTTTATTTCCTCATTCAAGTTAGCAAGGGTTACTATATTAACTTCTATGTTTTGATCAATCTCATCACAGTTATTTAACAATTCCTTCAACTGAGTTATTTGCACTTCCGCTGTTATTATGCTTTTATAGTTTAATACCACCATGATCACAAAACTCCTTCTCTTATTATTGTCAAATTCAGTTTAACCATTGTAAGATAAAAAAAATTCATAATTTATATCCAATTAATAATACGATTTATAAACCAAATAATCCTTTATTATTATAATTTGACAGAAATAAAAGGAGTATTCATATAAGGATGGATTTTCAAAAGATCTATGAGGCTGTTAAAGAGAAGTTCTCTGATAAAATTATTAATGATAGCTCCATCAGAGAAAAATTATTTTCGACCTCAGATGAAGGGAGCTCAATAGGGAATTCTTCTGAATCAGGGGAGATTCAAGCCGGCTCCGACCCCGCATACGAG
>CAZDJH010000498.1:0-3130 GCA_964505645.1 uncultured archaeon
TTATCTAGTATTAATAAATACATCCTCAAAAGGAAGTTTAGCAAGATCCCCTCACGCAAAAGTACCGTAATAAATAGAACACATAAAAAGTATCTCTATTCCGCTTTTATTAATAAAGGGACATATTACCCTCATAATATCTTGATATATACGATGCAACGTGAAAGTGCGCTTTCACGAAGATGGAATTGAGGGAATTATTCGAATATTTTATTTAATGCAAAACCCCGTTTATAAAAAAATGCTCTTAAATGATTAACGACTTAACGTATTAATCCTTCATTTATAAGTATTCACAGGTCAACCTAAATGTATTTTATTAATCTAAAAAACGAAAAGCAGAATTTCTCAATGAATTAATCCTAACTTCTGTAAAGTATACTGTAAGGAACTGTTTAGAGCAGTGGCTTTTTCAAGGTCGAATTTATTTAATATTTCGGACTTAATATCTGATATAGAAGTGGATGGAAGGAACAACGAACGAAAATTCTCCTTTGAATAGTTTTCAGTATCAGCAAGTTGATTCAATTCAGTGAAATGTTGCAAAATTTCATTTGGAATCCCTGCCAAGAACCAACTTTCAATTTCCTTCTTTATAATAACAATATTATCTTTAACTAATTGGGGGTATTTTTCATTCAACTCCTCTCGAAGTCCAGAATAGCAAGGACCTTGATCAAAATCAAGGTTTAATTATTTTTTCAAAAAATTCCTTATCGGTAGTTCCTTCAACTAGTATTAAGATTCTTTGAGGATACGGCATATTTTACTCTGAATTTAAAGGAGATTTTCTATAAAGAGATCATGCAGGCCAAGTTTATTCTTTAAGAACACCTCAATATCTCTCTTTTCATTAAGCCGAAGGATCTCTGAGAAACCTCTGTTATTTCTCGAAATGGCAATTATATCTTCTGCTTCGCAAAATTTAATAATTTCAGGATTATGGGTTGTTAAAATAATTTGCTTATTAAGATCTTCGCTTACTTCTTTTATTACATTTACTAGTTTTGCGATTAATTGTGGATGGATGTTCCTTAAGGGGTCCTCAAGAATAATCAGTGGTTTTTTTTCTTCAAAAAATAATAAAATTATAAATATAGAAATATCTATAGTTCCATCTGACATTAAAAAGAGAGGTAAAAGCTCTTTTCGATTATATTTCTCAGTGAACGTCAGTTCCACATCCTTATTATTCTGGGGGTGTTTAACAGAAAAGGTTTCAATGAAAGGCAAGAAATCTTTAATAAGTCTGAGAAACCTTTCTCTTTTCTCTTTATATTTAAAAATCCTTTCTATAACCCACTTTAGATTGCTTCCATCGCACTCCAAACTCTTTTTCTTTGATTTAGAATACTCGGACTTAATTATATTATTCTTATTTATATCATAGATTTGAATATTTTCAAAGAATTCATAGAGAGGAGAGAAGAGTTGATATCGATTATCCTTTTCTAAAATCGATTTTAATTCCGTATTAGTCGTATCTTCTGAAACAGTTCTAAATGTTGGATATCGAAAATATATGTTATACTTATCGGGCATATTTTCAGGAAAAACATAATTAATATCAACCTTATCCTCACCTTTATCCTTACTTTTCGTAATTTCGATTACTACATTTTTAATACTATTATTGTTTTTCATTTCAAAAGAACTTTGATTGGTTTGAGGCGGTCTCTTATTAGATTCATATAAATCTATGGAAACAGAAAGGTCTTCCCTAAAAACTCTCCACTTGTAAGGGTTGCTTTCATTTAATTCAATCTCTAATTCATAATCACAATTACGAATCATGTACTGAAGATATTTCTTATTGTTTTGATGCTCATCCGATAATGGTGATTCCGTTACTATTGCATATTTCTTTGGATCATCACATCCAATAACAAACTTGATAGAAATATTTCTCTTGGATTCTAAATTTATATTTCTAAGAAAGCTAATATCACCATGTACATTTATAGCTTCTTCAAGGCCAAGTTTAACTATATCCTTTAAAAAATTTAATATTTCGATAAAATTAGATTTACCTGCTGCATTTGGTCCAATTATGACATTAAATTTATTCAACTTAACACTAAACCGATCATAACTAAAGATGTTCGAGGCACTAATCCGTTTTATATACATTTAAGTTCACAAGCTGAAGCTAATTCTCTACTCCATAAATATAAGATTATCTGTCTTTAAATATTTTATTAGAATTTAATCCTCTTTTTCGCTGATTTTCTCTGGCTCTATAAGTTTCTTTGCAAATTGAATCGCAGCAGAGATATCTTCCCTCTCCAATTGAGGATATGCATCCATTATCTCATTGAAACTCTTGCCCTCTTCTAACCATTCCAATATAATGGATGTCATTATTCTTGTTCCTTTTATCCTCGGTTTTCCATGGCATATTTCGGGATTAATATCAATTCTTTCTTCAATCTGCATTTTTTTGAGTTATAATTATATAATATATATTTAATTCAGTTTTTAGAGTCTACTAACTAATTGGTTTAATATATAGTCTTTTGCCATAATTATTTTATAGATTGTATATATCCGGATATCACTTCCTTTCGCAAGATGATACGAAATCTAACCATACATTGAGAAAGCGGAGTGAATGGAACAAATGGATGTCAAATTATTTATGCAAAAGACTATACTATACTTATAGAGAATCAACCTTAAATTTTTATTCCTTATGATATAATTAAAACAAAACCCGAAAATTTTGTATTCCCAATCTAAGTTTATATGAACGTTATTTACGGACTTTAAAAAAGGTATATCAATGCCTGTATTAATCCACTAATTCACTAAATATAATAAAGATAATATCAAAAAAAGGGAATTTTAATTCTAATGGTTTTGAAAACAAAACCATTGCCGAGGGTGTGGAAGGAGATCTCAGTGAATTATCGGAGATTGCCGAACAATATCCCACTGAATTAATCGAATTTGACAAAATACAACTATAAGAGCCACCTATTAAAACAGAATACAATTAAAACAAGATGAAGATTTAAGGCTTTTTCCTCCTTTGTTAATAGCTTTTAACATTTGCCTTCGTGAATCCAACTCCCGCATTCTGAAAAGTTCATAGGATTAGATCTCTAATGAAACCTGTATATTGAAGTTT
>CAZDJH010000499.1:0-3115 GCA_964505645.1 uncultured archaeon
GAAGGAATAAAATTATTCTTTGTAATTACATATCTTAGTTTTTTCTCACTAAATACTTGAGATAGCGCATCGCTAATCGCTAATACCCCTTCCTTTCTGGTTTGAAAGGCATCGGATAATTCTGCGGTCATCGCTACCCCAACATAATTTATATCTCCTAAATCGAGATCAGTACCCGATAGGAAACGAGATATAATCCTCCTAAACAAAGCTCCAACTTCTTTATTGTTTTTTTCCCAAAATGGAAAATATTCGATACATGAATGAGTATTTATTAACTTCGAACCTTCGAACTTGATAAGTGCTGCCTTTGTATTAGCCCCCCCAATATCTAACCCTAGAATTAACATTATTATTGCTTCTCAGGGAAATAAATTATAAATTTCGAGCCTTTTTTATAATTGTTTTTGATTCTATTTTCCACTTTAATGGTTGCGTGAAACTTTTCTAATATTTTTTTTACAACGGATAATCCCAGCCCCATTCCTTCTCCCTCGGCGTCATTAGAATATCTACTCCGAAGTATATTTTCTTTTCGTTCGTCCTCAATCCCGATACCATTATCGATAAATTGAATTTCCGTATAGTTTTTACCGTTTTTATCGACTTTAGATACAATTATCTCAATTTTGATCGTTTCATTCTCATTATATTTCAAGGAATTTGTTAACAAATTTTTAAATACATCAAAAAGGAGTTCATTTGCATAAACCTTTACATTTTCATTGGAAATTTCCATTCTAATTTGAACTTCTTCCGAACTGTATTGTTTTTTAACAAAATCAATTGCTTTTTGTAATGGGTTCAATAGAGTAATAAATTTAAATGGTGTCTTATCGCTTTCGAGGTGGGATAATGTTCTGATATTATTCACCAAATTTGCTCCCTTTAAGACTTGAGATTGAAGTAAATCAAGTATTTCTTGGGTTTTTTTTGTATCCTCCTTGCCTTTTTGGTAGATCCCTAATAATTCACCCACAGCTTGCATACTTTGAAGAATATTGGTAATATCGTGGGCGAATATATCTTTATAAAACTCAGCACGAGTGTAAGCCAGTTGATATCTTTTTTCCGATTCCTTTAACTTTAGTTCAGCTTGTTTTCGTTTAGTGATATCAATAATACTCACAATTATCCCTTTTCTCGGTTCATTCGGCTTTATAAAATTAATTCTCACATATCCATCAAAAATACTTCCATCAAAACGCTGAAGTTTTGTATCGAGTTCAACCTCCCCCGTTTCGCTTAAGGTTTCGTAAACAATTTTTCCTATTCGGTTATATTCCCCCTCATCGGGATAAAGGATCCGGGTATCCTTGTTTTTATATTGTTCCTCCTTTGTAAATCTAAAGAGCTTAACCATTGACTCATTCGCCCATACTATTTTCCTATTAACCGTATAAGCAATCCCCACAGAAGATGCCTTGAGGATATCTTCTAATAATTTCTCGCTTTCCTTTAGTGCCCTTTTAATTTTTTCTTCGACAGTTCGATCTTGGGTATATATCATCACCATATTTGGTTCAATAAAGCTAAAAAATACTAATAAAGTCTTTCTTTTCTCTGTGGATTTAAATGTGTACTGAAATTTCTTATAGAAGTCGCTCTTATGATTAATGCAATGATTCAAATCTTCAATTATATCAGGGTTATCTTTATAGAGTTCAGGGGCACTCATTCCAAGATAATTCTTAATTCCCCCATCTGTTATCCTAATTGCCTCCTCGTTATAAGCAACCAAAACTAACTCATTCTCTTTATTCCTTCTCCAAAGATAGATCGGTTCTTGAAAGGATTCAAACAGACGTTTGCAAATGGAATCAGAGATCTTGAAGTCATTCATGTTTTTCTCGATTAAGAATAAAAATCTTTAAATAAAAGATGATTAGATATATTTCTAATTTAATATAAAATCCTAAATATATAATGATAAAATTCTTTTTTAATTGTAATACGAAAAGTCTTTTCTTTCTATTGGGCTCGCAAATTTATATTTTAAACGCTCTATAATTTGATCCAAATTTTCTCCCGTTAATGCATTAGTAAATATGTACTCATCCTCGGATAACTCCAGCCTTTTCTTTAAATGTTCTATTTCGGCTTCACTAGCTAAATCTTTCTTGTTAAAAACGATTATTAATTCAATCTCTTCTTTATAAACAAACTTTTCTTGGATTTCGTTGAACAAGTTAATTTGTGATTCCACAGTGTATCCACAAGCGGGAGTGGGGTCGAATATAAATAGGATTAAATCCGAGATTAATCTTAGCGCCAAAATTGCTTGCTTTTCTATATTATTACGGTTCTCTAATGGCCTATCTAAAATCCCAGGGCTGTCCATAATTTGTAAGCTGACCGTGTCAAATCTACGCTTTATCTTTATATGGCCTAGAATTAGTTTTTTGGTCGTAAAAGGATACTCTTGAACCTCAATCCTTTTTTTAGTAGAGATTTCCTTAACAATAGAGCTTTTTCCAACATTTGGAGCTCCCGCACAGACAATGCAGGGGGTACTATAATCAATAGATGGGATCTCTCTCAGTTTCCCTCTAATATTGTTCAGATATATCAGATTTTTATTTTGTTTATTTATAATGGAAGATACCCTTCCAAACACTTCTCTTCTTATTTTATCGCCTTCTTTTGGATGATCAATCCTTCCCAATTTATAGAGATATTCCCGCTCAATTTTGCTTAATACGGGGAGAATTCCATTGAGTTTTCCAAGAGTTAGACGTAAGTTGTCTGTATCGACTAGAAGGGATGCTAATTCCTTATAAAACTCTGGAAGCTCCTCTATAATAGGAACCATTTTTATAATATTTAAAATCCTTTCAATTAAAATGTTAATCGCAACTTTTATCCTTTTACCCTCTTTTTTTTTCGCTTTAATAATAATTGGAGCATTTTTGGATACACTCGCAGAACTTTTCATAGCTTTCTTAAATGCTATATCCAATAAATTCTGTGCATCTGGAACATGATAAAAGTTCAAGAAAGGATTTTTCATATTAAGTGAAATCTTTAATTTTTGGTTTTTTTAAATTAAGTTTAACTATTATTCAGATTTTAAAATTGAAAGCCTGGTTTTTATTTTATTTATATCTTCAGTGAG
>CAZDJH010000500.1:0-3088 GCA_964505645.1 uncultured archaeon
AATTATAAAATATAAAAATACAATTTAAACCTTATTTATTTAGATTATTAAATGATATAAATTTTTAAATTGAAACTTAAATCATTAAAAAGTCATTCCATAATAAGATTTTATAAAATTAAATTAACTAATTTAATATGAGTGATTTAGAAATAAAGAAAAATAATATGTGAAAATCAATGCCGAAATATAAAAGGAAAAAAATTAAGAAATCAAAGCAAGATAGAAACAGAATTATTATCACAACAGTTATCATTGCTATCTTCCTAATCAGCATAATCGCTACAACTATCGCAGTCTCTCTCACGTTATGAAACCCCCCACTCTCAAGAAAAGGATTTCTTTTTTTATCTTATTGAATTAGTCTACATGATATAATCTCAAGAGGTAGTTAATAAAAATGCCAATATCAAAAAGAGATGAACAATTAAAGAAGAGAGCAATGGGTATTTTTGAAGAGTGGCCGAGAACGGAGATCATTTTTGGAAAAAATAGTCTTAATGAAACTGGCAAGTATGCCAAAAAGTTCGGGGATTCGGCTTTTATCGTTATCGGAGGCGGTTCAGTTAAGAAATTTGGCTATTTAGAGGGAGCAATAAAATCATTAAAGAAAGAAGGGATTAAGAGCGAGCTTTATGAGGGAGTAGAACCCAATCCATCCAAGCATACTGTAGAAGATATATCTAAGACCTATAATAAAGGTGATTACGATGTGACGATTGCTCTGGGAGGTGGAAGCACGATGGATGCCGCAAAAGCAGCATTAATTCTGACTACTCTCGGGGAGGACGATATCTCTCAATATTTCGGTGTTGGAAAAGCCAGTGAAAAGTTGGACAGAATTTCCCCTTGTATCTGTATTCCGACCACGGCGGGGACATCATCAGAGATTACTCGATATTCAAATGTGACCTTGCCGGAGAAGGGATTGAAGAAACTTATTTCCGACATATCCATCCATCCGCACTATGCTATCGTTGATCCCACACTTACGATGTCTTGCCCCAAGGACCTCACAATAACGGTGGGCTTAGATACCATGACGCATTCCATGGAGGGATATTTGAACAGCGTTCAAGATCCTGGCAACGAGGATATAAATCAACGGGCCTTGTTATCATTGGAACTCGTCTTCAAGTGGTTGAAAACCGCGGCTGGAGAACCGAAGAATTACACCGCCAGAAAAATGATGTCGATCGCATGTTTATTAGGTGGGACGGTTATTGGCGGAGAACGATTTAAAGGAACTGCGGGACCACATATGAATTCGTTCTCGTGGGCTGAAACCATTGCACATGGAAAATCAACAGGGATAATGATGCCTTATTACATTGCTTATTATGGGAAAAACAAAACAGTAATGGAAAAGTTAGAACCTGTTGCGGATATATTAGGCGTTAAAAAGGGAAAGCACATTGGTTATAATGTGGCGAAGGCTATGCTTAATTGGTATGAGGAGATTGGCTTTCCTACCAAGATTAGCGAGCTGGAAGGTTGGAAGCCGAAATACAAAGAAAAGGCCATAGAAGATGCAGCGGAAAATACCATGAAATTAGAAGCAATGCCCAATCCCGTCCCTCTAAATAAGGTGGAAGAGACAATCGGACCCATTCTCCAAGCAGCCATTAACGGCGATATCTCCCTATTAAAGTAAATTTCTTTCTTATTTTTTTAATTTTCAGAAACAAACTTTATCGGAAATCTTAACCAAACAAAAAAGACGTTAATAGGTTTTAGTCAAATGGCAAAATTCTTAAGGAAATTAAATTTTATCGTAAATACTTTAATTATACTTTAGTAGAAAGTAAATAATTAACTAAATAATTAAATAATTCATAAATGAGGAATATTACGTGAAGATATATATATTTGAGCCACATCCGGATGATTTACTCTTTGGTTCGGGACCTATCCTTTTGGATTGGATTAAAGAAGGGTCTTACGATATCCATGTCATCACTGTCACGGACGGGAGAGCATGTTATCGCGCGGGGATAGATCGCTATACGGACGATGTCGACCAAATGAGTGAGGATGAGGTTGCAAAGATGCGAATTCAAGAGGCAAGGGAGGCGGTAAAATTTTTGGGGATTCCAGAGGAACACCATTCTTTGTTATACTTCCACGACGCGGACGGTCAGAAGTACGTGGATGATGCGATTTCAAAGGTTAAAGAAATTATCGACACTCCAGATAAGCTTATAATTCCCAGTAACCATAACAAGCATATTGATCACCAAGCAACCTACGATATAGCAACAACGGTAGCTAAGAAATTAAATCTAATGAAAATTGAGTTTTTTGTTTATTTTATTTCCTTGTATGGCAAATTTAAGCAAGATTCAATAGATAAACAGTTCACTTATACAATAGATGCGGATAAGAGAGAGATTTTAATAAAGTGGTATGAAATCTATAAATCCCAGCATAAAATGGAGTTTACAAATAAAATGTTTAGGGGTTATTTGGAAACGACGGAAGAAGTGACCTATGCTGTGTTTGATTATGATGATATGGGGAATTATTATAATTTTTAACAAAACTATCCTATAACCTATTTGGTCCGTATTATTATAGATGCTATATCTATTAGAATTATTAACGGTAAAATGTATACAAAAAATAATTCTACTTATTCTCGAGAGGCTATTGATATTTTTTGATAATTTGATTTATTTATACGCCCCATATGACCAAAATAGGAGATAAAAAAAGAAAAAATGAGTTATTTTATGGTTTTAAGCCTAAGTATAAAAAGATGGCGGAAACTATAATGAGCATTCTGACGATGGGTAATAAATAACCCGGAGGGACCAAAGTATCAAATAAAGCGGCGATCGGAAACAATAAAAATCCAAGAGAGAGAAAGATAAATTTTTTCCGAAGCATACCTGATGAATTATATGCTTTATGAATGGCTCCTATCCCGTTAAAAACAATAATAGTGACGATAACAATAGCTAAAGCATAGAATGTAAAGAATTTAGAATTTAAAGAAATTCGTTGGTATACTTCTATGCCAAATATTAAAGAAAATCCCTTAATATACAAAAACCAAAGAGCTTTTTTAGGATATTTAGAAAAACAA
>CAZDJH010000501.1:0-3075 GCA_964505645.1 uncultured archaeon
ATAATTTCTCATTGTTTAATAATTCGTTTTTAGTCAAATCTTTAAATAAAAACAGTTCAGATAATTCAGCCAATTCTATAGACATTGCTTGTATTAAATTCACTGGATGATGATACTGAGTCCAATTGCGTTCTTTTACAAATTTCTCAACATTTTCCTTAAAGTAAGAGAGTGGTGTGTTTGTGTCATTTTTTTGGGATGTCATTTTTTTAACCCCCATTAAAGATAAATAAGTATTAATTGCTATTGAATTTGATTTATAAAATCGAGGATAATCTCATTATATCTTTCAGCCCTCTGAGCAGGACCAAAATGACCCGCAAAGTCTACAATTTCCAAATGAGAGTTTGGAATTCTCTTATTTAACTCCTCAGACATCTGCTCAGTCGCGTAGTTATCAAGCCTCCCGCCGATAATCAAGGTGGGACATTGGATATATGAGGGATCATATTCCTTTATCTCGTTAATCATGCTAAAGATTTGGTCCTCAATATACATTTGGATCTCCTCCTTAGACATCTCCATATCATAGAGGGAATTTGAGAGCGCTTGGACGATATGAGGCTTCGTCTTATCTAAAATCCCTACAATTGAGTTATTTATAACATCTAAGAAGTTAATTCTAATCATATAGGGTAAAAGATTGTAAAAGATATTACGGAGAACATTATCGGTATTAATATACCCGGAGTTGAGAAGTATTAAAAATTTTACATTCTCGGGATGTTTTTTACAGATTAATTGAGCAATCATCCCTCCAACAAGGCTGTGCCCTATTATGCCATAGGGTCCTTCAATATTCAAATGGTCTAAGAGTTCTTCTAAATCTCTAATTATTTCATGTCTTATATTTTTTGAGAGGTTTAAATCTTTTGGATGTTCACTGTTACCATGCCCTAAAGCGTCAAAACATATTATTCGGTAATAATTTTTTAATACTTTTATCTGTTCCTTGAAAAATGAAACTGAGGATGCGAACCCATGTAATAAAATCATCGTGCATTTTTTCGAATTTGGGTTCAGAAGGTCGTAGTATAACTGATAACCATCATGATTCTTAAAATAGGGCATAATTCCGCTCTTTTTTGGTGTATAACTTAGATGTTATTAGATTAGTTAAAATTATTTTATTAGATTACTTATATTTTAGGAAATTTAAGGTTAAATATTAAATTTTTTAATCTATAAACTAATCTTTCCATCGCTGAATCTTGCTAAGATTTCAATTCCGCAAAGCTCCTTCCAAAAGTTTGAATCCTTAATTACATTCAGCCATAGAGAATATAAATGTTTGGTGTAAAAACACAAGTTTTTAGTTCTGTTTGATATATATAAAACCTCAGAATCCTAAATTTTTTATTGAAAATATCTTTAAAGGTTAAAAAAACCTAATGAAAAAAATGGAAAAAACAAGGATTTAAGAATGAAAAAATAGGATAAATAGTTCTAATCCCAAGGAAAGATATCTTAACATGGTTTATAGTTCAGAGACCGGCGTACGACATCCTTCCAAAAACTATATAATTCTCGGCGCCGCTCTTCGTCTATCTGAGGAGTATATACTTTATCGACTTTTCTTACGGATTTCAGTTCTTCTTTTGATTTCCAAAAGCCAGTTGACAATCCCGCAATAAAGGCTGCCCCCAATGCCGTTGTTTCTGGATTCTGAGAATGCTCAACTTGGATACCAAGAATGTCGGCGAGAAACTGAAGTACATATTTATTCTGAGATACCCCTCCATCCGCTTTTATTTTATCTACAGTTATACCAGTGTCTTCTATAATCCCATTTACAAAGTCTTTGATTCTAAAACAAATCCCATTAAGGACAGCGCGTATAATGTGCTCCTTCTTTGTTTTCATACTAATGCCAAAAATATTTCCTCTCGCGGTCGGATCCCAATATGGAAAAGAGATTCCACTTGTAAAGGTCGGTAAGAAAAATACACCTTCCGTTGAATCGACACTTAACGCCATTTCTTCTGTTTCAGAAGGGTCTTCAAAAAAGTCGAGTTCTTCTTGAATCCAATCAATTATATTTCCAGTATTATGGGACATCCCCTCTAACATATATGTGATATCTCCATCCAATCTCCATGCAATTAAAGGGTACAATCTACGCTTAGATGCAAAAGGCTCATCTCCTGTATTAATATCTACAAATGAGCCGGTCCCGTTAGTGACCTTGAGATCACCAAATTCAAAACAACATTGTCCAAATAATGAGGCCTGTTGATCGGCAATTATACATTTAATTGGGATTTCTCCATTCCCAAACAATTTAGTGACCCCAAAATCCGCATTTGTATCCCTTTTTTCAGGTAAAATATGAGTTGGTATTCCTAATTTATCAATTACAATTGAATTCCACTCTAGAGTGAATGGATCGAGCATTGCAGTAGCAGAACAATTTGAATAATCGGTTGCATGGACTCTTCCCTCTGTGAGGTTCCATAAAACCCAAGAATCAATAGTGCCCCACGCGATATCGCTATTTGGGTCGTCTACTAATTTTTTGACTTCAGGATTATTTTCTAAAAAATAGGCAGTTCGAATCGAAGCATAGTCAGTTGGAAACCTTAACATTGATGCCGAAAGCATTTTGGTGCTTCTTGTTAAGGTGTGAGCCACCTTTGTGAAACCTCGCAGAAATTTAAAGAAAAACTTGTTCGTCATATCCTCAGCATACTGGGCGGCCCTCTTATCTTGCCACGTTATGATATTTGAATATAACTTTCCCGTTTTTTTATTCCAAAGGCAAAACGATGCGCGTTGGGTGGTTATACCCAAGGATTCAATATCTGAAGCATTTAAACCTTGATTTTGTATTACTTCTTCAATAACTTCCTTAGAATACGTCCAAATTTGATTTGGATCTTGCTCCACTTGATTTTGTTCCTCCATAATATAATCGGGTCGGCGTCGAGCCTCATTAACGATCTTTCCTTCCCGATTAAATAATATGGCCTTCATATTAGTTGTTCCAATATCCAGCACCAAAATGCATCCAGACATAAAGTTCACTCAATTTTTTTCGTTTTTTATTATTAAAATAGATCCAATATTACTTTCCTT
>CAZDJH010000502.1:0-3067 GCA_964505645.1 uncultured archaeon
GATATTACGATCCTATCTCTTCTTGGTGGGTGGTGAGATTGCCATTGAGGTAAGCCATGAATTATTAAATGCTGAGGAGAAATATATATCAGCAGAAGAGATAACGGAGAATATCATTGACCGAGTGGAAGGAGAAAAAGATTTCGAACCTGAAGACGAGGAAGTATTAAAAGTAAAGACTGTCCGAAAGTTGATCTTCAAATTACAAGAAGAAGGGCTTGCAAAATCGCGAAAAAACAGGTCGAGCGATGGTTATTACTCTTTTTCCTATCGGGATACGTTCGATGTATTCCCCGAGATATTTTTCCAAAAAATCGACCTCATTCAAAAAAAGTTGAGGGCTCGGTTGGAGTTCGAGGGAGAGCATTCTTTTTTTATCTGTAAAAATTGTGAGGGAAATAAGCGCTTCAAGTTTGAAGACGCATATGAATATAATTTTCGATGCTTGGAGTGTGGAAGTCCCTTAGTTACTGAAGATAATGAACCGATTAAGAAATTTTTGAAAAAAAGAATGACTCAGAATAGGCTTTGGCAAGAAGTATTAATTAATGAAGAGGACTTTAATTTTTAACTTAATTTTCAATTCCATACATTGGAAAGAACTTATCCTTTAAATAAGCAAGGAAGTAACTTGGGCTTAATGGCTCTCCAGTTACCTTTTGTATAAGTTTTCTGGGTGGATAGACTTTTCCATATTGATGGATCTCTTCCCGTAAAAACTTTAGTAAATTATTATAATTACCATTCGAAAGTTTCTCCGATAAATGTGGAATCTTTTTTTGGGCGGTGGAAAAAATCTGGGCGGCATATAAGTTTCCCAAAGAATAGGTCGGAAAGTATCCGAAAGCCCCTCCCGACCAATGAACATCTTGTAATATCCCTTCTGCATCGTTATCCGGGAGAATACCTAATAATTCTTCCGTTTTTTGATTCCATACTTGGGGTAATTCGGATACCCTGATTTTATCTTCAAAAATCATTTTTTCAAGTTCGAATCGCAAGACTATATGTAGCGAATAGGTCAGTTCATCGGCCTCCACCCTTATTAGTGAAGGTTGTATCGTATTAATTGATCTGTAGAATTCAGCTGCCGAAAAGCCCTTAAGATTATCGGGAAAATACTTTTGCAGCGTAGGATACCAAAAATCTTGCCAAAATTCCTTGCTTCTGCCAACCATATTTTCCCATAGTCGCGATTGTGATTCATGGAATCCCATGGAACATGCATTTGCCAAGTGAGTTGACTGGATGTTTTCCATAAAGCCCAATTCATATAATGCATGTCCACACTCATGGATAGTTCCAAAAATACAAGAAGGTAAAAATTTGTTCATTATACGGGTAGTAATCCTCACATCGCAAGAAGATATTGATGTTGTAAAGGGATGAACCGACTTATCCAACCTTCCTTGGTTAAAGCCGAAATTTAAGTGTTTTATAATTTCAAGGCAAAACTCCCATTGTTTTTCTGGGGCATAATATTGCGTTAAAATTGATTGATTTGGTTTATCATCTGAAGCCGTCAATTTATCTAAGATTTTTGTTAATTTATATCTCAAATCATTAAATAGTTTTGCAATCCATTGTGAGGTTGCACCAGGCTCATAGTCATCGAGCAAGTTATCATACCGATTGGAATACATATCTATGCAATCAGCATATTGTTTTTGAAGTTCAATCATTTCTTCTAGATACGGTTTAAAAATGGAAAAATCACTCTTTTTATGCGCTTTTTCCCATGCTTTATGACCTAGAGTCGAATTTTTGGCAATTTTCTCAACTAATTCAGTGGGTACTCTTATTGCTTTTTCATAATCCTTTTTAGCCTCTCTTAAAAGGGCGGTATCAATTAAATCCAACTCATCAAACTGCTCGGCTTCGCTGATTAATTTTTTAGTTTTATTTGAAATCAATTTATTATGGGCAATTTTCCTGATAAGAACTATTAGTTCGGACCTCCCTTTGTTGCCCCCTTCTGGCATATAAACTTGCTGATCCCAACTTAAGAGGTTATAAATATAACCCAGATTTTTAATATCGGAGAAATGGCCCCTTAATTTCTTAAAAACCGTCATTTTAACTTAATATTTAAAATTAAACCCTAATATTATTAAATAACAAAATACTGCCTACTTAAAATTCTTGTGAGATTCTAGGGATTATATGGTTATTTTTCGAGATTTGATATAAATATTTTAAATTTTAATCTCATTAAGAATAAAAAGAGAGCCGGAGATAAGAAATAATTCTGAGTCTTTAAAATTAATTCAATATTTTTCAAGTTGGATAAAATGTTCCACCGCCGCTCTTAAATCAGATAATTCTATTTCTCGGTTTATGGCGTTTTGTATCTCTTCAATATACTGATTACATAGCTTTAAACTTAGAATGCTTCCCTTATATTCAATCATTTCCTGAAGCAATATAGAGATGTCGGGTACCTCTTCGATTGAAGTATATTTATCTATTGGAGGTACTTTTTCTTTTGTCTTTTTTGATAACTCTTCAAAACGTTTTTGGGTTCTTTGGAAGGCTGTTAAATCGATCTCTATATCGGAAGGTCTCAATCGTGAACGCTTCTTTTCCTTTGGTTTCTTTAATTGGGGGGGTTTCCTTTGGGCTTTTGAAAGAGATTTGACATTTACCTGCCCCTCAAACTTTATTTTTTTAGGTGGAGCAAATTTCTTCTTCTGTTCCATCTTTTTCCTTATTCGAGCTCTTTCTTTTAACTGCTCATCTATTGTATTAACTTTTTCTTCAAATTCTTCCACATAGGAAAAATATTGATATTTATTTGCTGTCCGTATGAGCTGTTTGTAGTTTGCGAGTGCTTTCACTAAATTTCCTGCCTTTTCCAATTGGGACGCTTGTTCAATTAATTCATCGAAATTTTCCGGCAGATTTTCCTTAACTTGCAACTTCTTAGTAATTGCCCCATAAACCTCCCCTTTCGCTTGATGATTTTGTAGCGAAACCTTTAAGATATCTTTAGTGTCCAATTCGTGCTTTAATCGAGTCAGTTCTTCCGGATTCTCGATAAGACCCATTTTATTTGCAATAACAATGA